>NZ_JAJHJB010000072.1:0-10016 GCF_020819555.1 Pelosinus baikalensis | reverse complement strand
TACCCAAATAAAAATATTCCAGACTCGTTGCCAATACCAGAGCCCCAAGTAATCCGGCACGCTCATTGAAAAGTTTCCGGCCCGATAGATAGGCTAAAATACTTCCTCCTACTGCGAAAAAAGCGGAAGGAAAACGAGCGGAAAACTCACCAACTCCGAAGATTTTAAATGCGGCAGCCACCAGCCAATAATACATTGGCGGTTTGTCATACCAGAAGTCTCCATAAATGCGAGGAGAAATAAAATCATGAAACTGCAGCATCTCTCTGGCGGTTTCGGCATATACCGGTTCATCCGGATCCATCAAGGGATGCATTCCCAGAAAGGTAAACATGAGTATACCGGCTACACATACAATCAGGGCAATCGAAAGCCAAACTTTTTTATTTATCATAGTATCAACAGTCCCTTTCCAGCTGGCTCAAATTCTTCAACTTCAGTGTTGCAAAGTACGCAGCATTGAATATAAGCCTTCCTTTAACGTATAGGCCGGCTGCCAATGGAGTTCATTGACTGCAGCCTGATTGTTCAATACCGAACGTCGTATATCTTTGTCACGCGCAGCATGGTTAATCACCTCAGGCTGTTTTCCAGCGATTTGAATCAACAGCTCAATCAACGCCTGAAGGCTGGTCTCCTTCATCGTGCTGATATTATAGCTACGGTTTGCTGACTGGGAAAATAACGCTTCATAATTTGCTGCCGCTATATCTTTCACATAAATAAAATCCCGGGTCTGATTTCCATCGCCGTATACGGTTAGCCCCTGACCGGCAATCAATCGATTTAAAAATATGCTGATCACACCACCTTCACCGCTATCACCCTGACGCTCCCCATACATGTTGGCATAGCGCAATGCAACATACTCCAAGCCAAAGTTTTCATAATATAAATTCAGATAATGTTCCCCTGTCAACTTGCTTTCACCATAAAAAGAAATAGGTCGTTTCTTGCAGTCCTCATGAATCGGTAAAACGGCAGTATCGCCATAAATGGCCGCACTTGATGCGAAAACAATTCGCTTTACTCCCGTCAACCGGCTTGCTTCAAGCAAATTAATGAATCCACGAATATTCACATCACAATCGTAATAGGGATCTTCCAGAGAATTAGCTACCGTTGTTTGAGCGGCTTGATGCACAACATAATCAAATCGCTCTCTTGCCAACAAATCCGTAAGGTCCTCATCCCGAATGTCCTTTTTCAGAAAAACAGCCCCTGGATTGATATTGCTAAATAACCCGGTAATCAAATTGTCCAGAATAGTTACCTGTATATCCGATTGAAGCAATAAATCTCCGACTTGATTTTAGGTAAATAACTTTCATCGCGTTTTTGACATTGCAATTTACCAAGGCTATTGCCGTTTTCAGAAACGACGGCTTCAGTGCCACTTTTAAATTCAGCGCTGACCCAGTATAACGGCCGCTGCTTAACCTCCTCAAAAATGCGTCCAACATATTCACCGATAATCCCCAGGCCTACCAATTGAATGCCTCCAAGCGTCAATATGCTCACTGCGACCGTGGCCCAGCCCGGAACAGCATCAGCGGTAAACAATTTCGTGTACACCACATTCAGGGTCAAGCCAAAACTCAACACACCAAAAAGTAAGCCAAGATAAAAGGCAAAGCGCAGGGGGAGTTTTGAATAAGCCGTAATACCGGCAAGGGCAAAAGAAATCATCTTTCTGGGTGAAAACTTAGACTTCCCGGCAAAGCGTTCAGGCGCCACAAACTCCACCTGCGTTTGACGATACCCCATATCGCCAATGATCCCCCGGATAAATCGGGCTTTCTCCTTAAAACACTGAAAAGTGTGAACAACTTTTTTATCAAGCAACCGGAAGTCTGATCCGCCTTCCACGATATGAACATCGGACATGGTATTAATTAACTTGTAGAACATGCTTGAGGTAAACCTCTTTAACCAAGAGACGCCAGATGTACCTACGCGGACGGTTTGCACGACATCAAAACCTTCTTCCCATTTCGTTAGCAAAAGCGGCAACAGCTCTGGCGGGTGCTGCAGGTCGCCGTCCATGGTGATCACCACATCCCCCTGCGCATAATCAAGCCCGCAGGTTAAAGCCACTTGGTGCCCAAAATTTCGTGCCAGAAGAACCGCTTTAATATTTGTATCTTGCTTTGTCATGTGTTCGAGAATCACTGCAGTATCATCACTAGAGCCATCATCAATAAAAATTAATTCATAAGCATAGCCTAAAGGCTCCATATACTTACAGACTTCTTGGTAAAACACATTCACATTCTCCTGCTCATTAAAAACAGGTACAACTACTGAGATTAGTTTCATTTCTATTTCCGCCCTATCCGTAAAATATTAGAAGTGTATTTAAACGACCTGTGAGCTATGTCTGCAAAATGGGGAGTGAAATCGCTCAGGATATTGCTTGTCCAATTTGCCAAACTGAGTGTAACAAGTTCATCTGAAAATACGATGAAAGGAAAAGGCTGTCACCTGCAGCGGTGTATGCCGGGCAGCCTCCACCCACGACCAGGCGAAGCAGCGCGGGCGTACCACAAACAGCGTTGTCAAGTAAATGCTATTGCCGATATGACCGCTGGGAAAGCCGCCCATCACGCCGTTAGGCCTGAGCGCCCACTCACCAAACGCAAACGGTATCAATTTGATCGACTGTACAACTAGCCAGACACCAGCATCCATCGCCAGCGGTCTGCTGATATTTCCTTTTTATCTTATTCATCTGGTTCGGATTAACAGGTTATACAGAGTAACTCATTCCCCATCTTGCTCTCCCATAATAAATACGAGAGCAACTTTGCTTTGGTTCATGGTAAGCCATTTTTTTATGAAAAAAACAAGACACAAAAAAGTGCCTTGTCTGTATACCGTAACCGTCCAACAAAAAGGTGTGTAGAAAAAAGCAAAACCTGTTGTAGAAACAAAGGGACAGGGACTCTGTTTCAGGCCTTCCAGATCCTTGTGGATGATACCCCCGTTATGCGTGCTATCTGGCGTATATTCGTGCCGACAACTTCTTTCATTACTTTCAATATCGCGTCTTGTTTTTCTCTCGGTTCATTGCAAATTTTTACTGCGTCAATTCCAAATTCCTGTCGAACCATTTGTCGAAGGTCATCATCACTTACATTAACCTTGATCCTCGGAATTTCAAGACAAATATCTTCGTTCGCTTCTCTTAAAAACTTTACAAATCGCACAACTGCTTCATCGGGTTTGTCTGGCACTAAAGAGGGACTGCTAGTGCATTCTGATCGCGGCGCACAGTACGCTAGTAAAGAGTATCAGGCCATCTTGAATAAGAATGGTTTTCTTTGTAGCATGAGTCGAAAAGGTAACTGTTACGATAATGCTCCAATAGAGTCATTCTGGGGAAAACTCAAGCAAGAGTGGCTTTATGGGCGAAGGTTTAGGACGCGAGCTGAAGCTAAAGTAGCTATATTTGAATACATTGAGGTCTTCTATAATCGAAACCGCATTCATTCGAGCAACGATTACAGAACGCCGATGGACGCGATGAAGGCGGCATAATGGTGGATATGTTTTACCGCCTATTGGATTTTAACTTCCTGCTTCCAGATTATTCAAGGGTTCGCTCCGCCGAGCAGAACCCCGCTCGCCCTTGACAATCCATCAGACAGAAAATTCGTACTAATCAGGCGAAAAAATAAAATAGGGTCATTTTCGCTCTGCATCAGACATCGATTCTGAAATAATTAGCTATCATGAGTCTCAACTAGATATTGTGCGTTTATCGCGTCTATTTAACCGGGGTAGGTTCATACAGCCAGCGGTGGCCGATTGAAATCTTTTTTCGTCAAAGCAAAGGCAACTTTGGGCTAAATTCCTATCAGGTGCGTTCCGCACAAGCTATCGACAGAATCCTTGCGTTAATCGCCCTAACCTATCTGTATTGTGTGATCGGTACGGGAAACTATTGCCGTTTAGGACACAGGCTGAAAGAAGTACGCACTGCCAGTCAACGCGACAAAGTCGCTATGATTTACCAGGCGGCTAAAAACAATGTGCCGCTTGCAGAAATTTTTGTAAAGCTTAAAATTGCATAGGGATACGTCTAATCTTACAACTGTAAAAATTTGTTATTAAATTTGCTCATTTATAGTAGAAAAAAACAAGACACAAAAAAGTGCCTTGTCTGTATACCTACATATATTTCTTATTTATCTTCAATCAACACTTTCATCAACGAACCCTAAGCCTAAAGGATCTTGCTTCTTCTACAGAAGATAATTTCAGGGAATTCATCGTTTCCGCCTTTTGCCTTGGCCCAGTCATAATCCGATTGACTTGCTGAGTGGAATAGCCTTTTTGTAACAGTTCTTGTCCAAAATCATCCATAATGTGAAGCATATCGAGCCACTCAAGCTCTCTGTCGTATGTGCTAACAGATTCTGCATGAATCTTTTGCATAAAGGATTGTACACCTTCATCACCAAGCTCTGATTGCCTAATATCATCAAGGATTAAAAAAATCTCTTTTACAACCAGGTTGTCACCCCCGGCCTGGTTTCTATCCCCATCCTCGCCGGCCACCAAGTTAGGCACTGGCTTATACTGCAGCCAAAATTGTTTCATATCCTCATAATACGCTTTGCCTAGTAGATTCTCTTTATATAAGGTATACATATAGGAAAGCATCCCGGCACTTATATTTCCTGGATCGCTTGTATCAAATGCCGGCCACCAAAGACTTAGGACAGCCTCTTCAAAATATAGCATTTGTAATTTCTTTTCACTCGTATCTTCGTTTGGCAATAATTTAAAAAAATATTCCGAGACCAAAATAGCATTTTTCAATCCTAGTTTTTTGCGTTCAGCAGTTTCTTCCAGCCAGCTATCCAGTAAGAATTGAGGCACCTCAACTACATTCAAATATTGCTTGTTCGCCCGTGGTATCAGGTTTTCATAAAATGTGATCCTATCCTTGACTAGTGTAATGACCGTATTTGCGTTCTCTTCATGCAGTTTTGCACAATAAGTTGTCATATCTCCGCTCTGAGCCGCTATTTTTACATAAGGAGCAGCTATCAAAAAAGCGTCCTGGGCAGACGAACTGAAAAAAGCAAACTTCCTACCAGTTCCCTCTGATAGATATATACCTTCTCTTAAGGGTAATCCTGTAACAACTTCCATGTCCCTATCTATTTCAACAGTTATCGAAAAGGCGGCAGACAGGTGGGAGACATTGCGCGCCGACAATATCTGGGTGGGCTCATTACTCCATCTGCTCTGATACTCAACAATGTTGTATACCGGGTTTTTACCTAAAACAGGATACCATGCATGACCAGACCGTAACAAGGTCATCGCCGGTGAAACAAAATTAATCAATCCCCTCGGCTGGGCATCATAGTCCGTAAACCACTCCCATACTTTGCCCGAATAATCCAAAGCAATTTCCATAGTGGCTCCGGCAACAAGAGGCGCATTTAGTTTCACCGCAATAAAGTCACCTTTTCTTTCCCAAACAAGTTCTTTGCCACTACCATCGGTTACATGCTGAACAGTATAATAATTTTTTAAGGTCAAAGGGATCTCTTGTATTTGGCTGTCACTTGTATTTTTAAAAACCAGCTTTACATCACAGTCCGCAGTGTTCAGGACTGTTTTCAATTTAATATCCATTACATAGCTAACAGGTTGCAGCCTATTTGACCTATCTGCTGCTTGTCCGGCATCAGCCACCGCATTGCTAAAAGACTCTTGATAACTTTGCTCGCGCGCTTTATACTCCAGGACGAATGGAATAGAACCAGATAAAAATACAGCAAAGGCAGCTGTTACTAGCAGTATGTATGATAATCCCAATTTTCCCAAAGAACGCCGCTTACTGTAAAAATAATAGCTGACTAAAAACAACATTGCTGAAAGCCCCAGCTGCTGGCACAAAACCATTGGTATAAATCCATTCTTAGGAAAGCGCTCTGTAAGCTGTGAAGGAAATTCTGTAGCTGCCAGATTATAAGCCAAATTTATCGGTGGTAACCAATATGGCAATAAGGTATTATGATCACCATCATTAATCAATATTAGATAAAAAGCGGTTATCAAGGTGGTTAAAAAAATACTCGAACGACAGATCGTCTCTATAAACAAAGTGATACATATTGAATTGATACTGATCAAAAAATAATTCAACCAATAGTTCCATAACAGGTCAAAAAAAGGCACCGGCGTAGGAAAAACGAACAGTACCATAGTCGCCACGACTAAAAACATCTGCATACCCAGCAGACCTAAAAGCAAAAAACTGCTCACTGCTCTCCCTAGCAGCAACTCCCAATCCTTACAGGGAAGCGTATTAACAATCTCTGCCGCGCCACTGCGCCAATCCCTGGCAATCATACCGATATTCCAAAAGACAAAAAACATATAGAAAACCGCTATGGCTCTAAGCGCAAAGAATTGATCCTCATATAAAGAGTAAAATAAAAGACAATTGACTAAAACTACAAGCACCCAATAGCCAACCCCCTTTATGCCTACTCTCATTTCTTGCAAGGCAATCGCCATTATATTATTCATATTCCTCTTACCTCGCCAATTCCATCAATGACATATAACCGTCTTTTGCACTAGCAGTATCTTTTATCTGCCAACTCATTCCTGTGGCCAACTTAGCAAGTTCATCCGGCTTACCTTGGAACACCAAACTTCCTTGACGTAATATAGCAAGCTCCGAACAACAAGCTTCAATGTCAGCAAAGATATGGGTAGAATAAACAATGGTTATCTTCCGTCCCAGTTCACTGATTACATTGCGTATATTGTTGCGCTCGACAGGGTCAAGTCCTGCTGTAGGTTCATCCATGATCAAAAGCTGGGGCTTGCCCAATAAAGCTTGCGCAAATCCCAGCCTCTGTTTCATGCCAAAGGAATATGTAGAAATCCTTTTATTCCTAACCTCTGCAAGATTAACTAGCTCAATAGCCTCATTCACCTGTATTTTTCTTGCTTGTTTATCCGTTACCCCTTTTAATACTGCAAAATACTCGAGCATCTCAAAACCAGTCAACCTGGAGTAAAAACCAAATTCTTGGGGCAAATACCCTAATTGATTACGAATTACTGTTTTCTCTGAACATACATCTACCCCATTAACAGTTACCCTACCTCCCGTAGGCTCAATCATCATCGCCAGAATCTTTAACAAGGTACTTTTCCCCGCACCATTTTCCCCTAAGAGACCGAATACACCTGTGCCTATGCTGCAAGTAATATCGTCCAGTGCCATACAATTGTTGTTATATCTTTTACTAAGGTTATTGATCTCTATCATAATAAATACCATTTCTTTCTCATTCTGAATCATCGTGGGATACTAGATAGATATACGCATCCTCCAAGGTAGGCTCCACAGAACACACTCCCGTAATCTCCGGCCGAACATCGCTAATGATCCTTACTTCATACAAACCTTTATCAGCCCGTAAAGCACTGACTACCAATTCATTCTTTTTATCATGCCATTCGTCCTCAGATAGAGTAGCTTGCCAGACAAACCCCCTGGCAGCATCCAGCATTATAGGTATTGAACCTTTAAACTGCATTTTTGCCTTATGTAATAACATGATACTATCTGCCAAAGTAGTTAATTCTGAAATGATATGGGTACTAAATAGGACAATACGTTCAGAGGATAACTTGGAAAATAAATCACAAAAATAATACCTTTCTTCCGGATCAAGCCCTGATAATGGCTCATCCATAAGGAGAAGATCAGGATCGTTTAATAATCCTTGGGCGATCCCAACTTTTTGACGCATTCCCTTTGTCCAATCACGCAACGTTTTATTATGAAAAGAAGTAATTTGAGCAATATCCATTACCTCTTCAACCTTTTGTGTCGCAATAGAAGCGGGAATCCCCTTTAATTCTGCAAAATACATCAAAAATTTTTGCGCGGTCATTTCAGGATAAACCCCAAATTTCTGAGGCAGGTATCCCATATGGGCTTTAAACCTGGCACTGTCATTAGGGAGAGAAATTCCATTAAGGGATACTTGACCAGTTGTTGGCGCAATTATTCCCGCAAGGATGCGCAATAAAGTTGTTTTACCCGCCCCATTAGGTCCAGTCAGCAGATGCAGTCCCTTATGCAAAGAAAGGGAAACATCATTTATCACACAATTCTTTTTAAAGCATTTTGTAATGGACGATAATTCTAACATATTCTTCTCTCTCTTTTATCCCTCTTGGGAATAATCAATATTTTCAATACGTAAGTAGCGTATATGCATTGCAATCAACAGAAGACCTATCACTAAGAATATCATTGGCATCCGCTGTATCAAACCGTTTCCAACTAGACTGATTTGTATCAAACCTTTTCCAACATCACTTTGTTCAAAAATAATTTGTGCTACCCACATTATAAATGTCGTTCCACAACCATACATAGCGCCTAAGCGCAAAGAAACAGCCAACGCGACACCTAAGAAAAACACCATGGGTGCTAACCATGCAAGAATAGTCTTCCATAATAGCACTTTTTCATTTGTCAGCATATCAGAAAAAGAAAGGGCGATCATCCCCGTAGCAGTCAGACAAACGATAATCGTATATCCCAAGGTTACGATAATTCTTGCACTAGCCAATTGGGCTGGTGTATAAGGACAAGACGCTTCCAGCTCATTTGTACCATAAAGCTCTGCCCTATGTTCATAAAAAAGCGTCAGCAAGCCTAAAATTGGCGCTCCATTTGTTAAAAAAATCAACGAATCTCTATCACCGTCCGTTAAAAAAATGCCTGCAAAAATGATCAAACTAGTCATCGCCATAAACCGCCAACTCAGAATATCCAACTGGAGTTTTACCAGACGTAAGACAGAGAGTAGACTGCCATCACTGGCAGACCTTTCTATCGCTACTCTATTAACAGGTTTAAGAATTGGAACACCATCATTACTATCATTTTCCTGCAAAACTGCTTTGAGGTTATAGAGCAAGCTGCTGGTCATCGCAGCAGTAGGCTCAGGAACGTTGTATTTGGATAGTTTATTTAAAACAACAACCATCTCTTCATCATTTCCATCCTTATCAATTTCGCTAAGAATTTCTTGATATTTATCCAAGTTCCTCGCCCCCCTCTTTAAGCAATTTTTTAAGATTATGTAAGCCAGTAGATAACCTTGATTTAACTGTGCCTACAGGAATATTCAATACTAATGCTATTTCTTCCAGTTTCAAGTCTTCATAAAAACGAAGGACAACTACTTCACGGTGAATGTCTCCCAATTGATTGAGAACTTCGATAATCGCTTTCCGTTCATCCTGTTTCTGTAAAAATTCTTCCGGCGTATCCTCATGATCCCTAATATTATTAGGCATCTCAAGACCAGTAATCGTTTTTTGCACATATGCGCTTTTCAAATAGTCCTTACATGTGTTTGACGCAATTGTATAAATCCACGTTTTGAAAAGAAACTCTGGATTGTACTGTTTTATATTCCGGCATATTTTGATAAATACCTCTTGGGTAATATCGTTAGCACTATGATAATTCTTACTCATTCGATAGATATATGAAAATATCTTAGAATGGTAGCGAGAAACAATAGTCTCCAAAGCGGTCTCGTTTCTCTGCTGCAATTGCCTTGCAAGTTCTTCATCAGAAATAATTACTGCCACCTCACTTGAAACCGTTGAATATTAACTAAACATACCCCCTAAGCCATCTCCCGATATTGCCTTATGGATATTATTCCTTATTTAAATTCATGTTGGATATAAAACTCAAAAGAACAGTTCTTTTGAGCCACTCCCATCTCCTTATATCATGTACGCAATACATAAATAGAAGTTTTTCTTTGAAAAACATACCATATTTCTATTCTATTTGCCATTAAAATACAAAACTCCTGCAAGGCTACTGATCAGCTCTTTTTATTCGCAGAAAAGGTTCCAAAAAAAGGCAGAAACAAAGGTGCAGAAACAAAGGGACAGGGACTCTGTTTCAGGCCTTCCAGATCCTTGTGGACGATAAC
>NZ_JAJHJB010000071.1:0-10368 GCF_020819555.1 Pelosinus baikalensis | reverse complement strand
GGTTGTGACAGTAGATGCGGCTCGCGGATTAGTTTACAGCGGCGAAATTAACGCAAGATAATAGTTTGAAAATTATTTACAATTTTTATCGTAATTTTTGCTAAAACTAGCAGGAGTTACTTATTGTATGGCGAAGTTAGTATATTAGAAAATAATATATACCTTACGCTAGTTAGTATATTTTTTTGACAAGATGGGACAAAAAATGTGCCATGGGGACGTTAAATGTCCCGAAGGAAGAGGTCATGTGGAAAAAAGCCGTCCAGCTTCAGCGTAAAATTGCTCCTGAATTTATTGCAGCCATTGAAGAACGATATGATATTTTGAGATCCATTCAGCATAGCGAACCTGTGGGGCGAAGAGCATTAGCTGCTATTTTAGAAAAAGGCGAGCGAGTGGTGCGTGCCCAGGTAGAATTTTTGAAGAATGCTGGTCTGGTAGATTTCTCTCAAATGGGCATGACAATCACGTTGGAAGGTCAGCTGCTGCTGAAAGATTTATCCGAATATATCAAAGCTCTTCATGGACTAACGACATTAGAAGATGAACTTTCGGAAAAGCTAGGACTTAAACAAGTCATTATTATTCCTGGTGACAGTGATAGTGACACTGCGGTACGCAGGGAATTAGGGCGTGCTGCTGCTAACGTACTGGCTCAATATTTAAATAAGAATGATATGATTGTCGCGGTAAGCGGTGGAACTATTATGGCCAATGTGGCAGAAGCTATCCATTTCACTCAGCCTTCTGTTACAGTTGTTCCGGCCCGAGGCGGGCTTGGGGAAAAAGTAGAGAACCAAGCCAATACCATTGCGGCTGCTATGGCTACCAAATTAGGCGGCAAGTATCGTATGATTCATGTACCTGAGGGGATCAGTGAAGAAATGCTCGGTGTGATGGTGGCTAATAATAGCAATATTCTCACTGTAGCAGATATGATTAAACGTGCAGATGTTCTGATACATGGTATTGGTCAAGCACAGGAAATGGCTGTTCGCCGAGGGTTTGATAATGAATTTGTTTCTAAACTCATCAATAGCGGTGCTGTTGGCGAGGCATTAGGGCATTATTGTACCGTAGAAGGTAAAAACATTTATATTACAAGTAGTGTGGGGTTACATCTGGATGATTTGGCGGATGTCGGTGTAGTAGTAGCTGTAGCAGGAGGCCGAAGGAAAGCAAAGGCTATTGTGGCGGTTACGAATGCCGGTGGGCAGGATATTCTGATTACAGATGAATCTGCAGCCAAAGCCATTCAGAGTATTATATAAGTCCTAATGGCATATCCTATGGAATGGTATTAGGCGAAAATAAATAGATAATTGGGAGGTATTTTTAACATGACAGTAAAAGTAGCGATCAATGGTTTTGGACGTATTGGACGTCTTGCGTTTAGGCAAATGTTCGGGGCAGAGGGATATGATGTTGTTGCAATCAATGACTTAACAAGTCCTAAAATGCTGGCACACTTATTGAAGTATGATTCAACTCAGGGCACGTATGCTCTAGCTAGCAAAGTGACTGCAGGCGAGGATTCTATCACTATTGACGGCAAAGAAATCAAAATCTATAAATCAGCAAAAGCAGAAGAACTACCTTGGGGTGAAATTGGTGTAGACGTTGTTCTTGAATGCACAGGTTTCTATACTTCCAAAGAAAAAGCTTCTGCGCATATCAAAGCTGGCGCTAAAAAAGTCGTTATCTCTGCTCCAGCAGGAACCGATCTGCCTACTGTTGTTTTTAATGTAAACCACGATATATTAAAAGCTAGCGATACAGTTATTTCTGCAGCTTCTTGCACGACAAACTGCTTAGCTCCTATGGCTAAGGCGCTTAATGATTTGGCTCCTATTAAGAGTGGTATTATGTCCACAATCCACGCTTATACTGGTGATCAAATGACTCTTGACGGCCCTCAGAGAAATGGTGACCTCAGAAGATCCCGTGCTGCAGCAGTTAATATCGTTCCTAACTCCACTGGTGCTGCTAAAGCAATCGGTTTAGTTATTCCTGAATTAAATGGTAAATTGATCGGTTCCGCACAACGTGTTCCAACCCCTACCGGTTCTACTACGATATTAATATCAGTTGTTGAAGGTACGGTTACCAAAGACCAAGTCAATGCAGCTATGAAAGCTGCAGCTGATGAATCTTTCGGTTACACGGAAGATGAATTGGTATCCAGTGATATCGTTGGTATCCGATATGGTTCCTTATTCGATGCTACACAAACTATGGTAGCTCCTATTGATAACGGATTGACTCAAGTCCAAACTGTTTCTTGGTATGATAATGAATGCAGCTACACAAGCCAAATGGTTCGTACCATTAAGTATTTTGCTGAACTTGCATAGTTTTTAAAAGATCTTATGGCCCGGCCTTTTTGGGCCGGGCAATATTTTTAAGGAGAAACAAAAATGTTGAATAAAAAGTCTATTAGAGACATCGATGTAGCGGGAAAGAAAGTCTTTATTCGTGTAGATTACAATGTTCCTATGGATAAAGAAGGTAATATTACCGAAGGTACTCGGATTCGTGCTACCTTGCCAACATTGAAATATTTATTGTCACAAAATGCTGCAATCATTATTGCCAGCCATTTAGGACGCCCAAAAGGTGAAGTTGTGCCTGCCTTTTCCTTAGTGCCTGTGGCAAAACGACTTTCCGATTTACTTGGTCAGGAAGTAGCCGTTGCATCTGATTGTGTTGGTTCCGAGGCAGAGGCAAAAGCGAAAGCCTTGCAGCCAGGTCAAATTTTAATGTTAGAAAATCTTCGCTATCATAAAGCCGAAGAAAAGAACGATCCGGAATTTTCTCGTCAATTGGCAAGCCTAGCGGATGTAGCTGTTAATGATGCCTTTGGTGTATCCCACCGGGCACATGCTTCTGTAGAAGGAATTACGAAATATCTGCCTGCAGTGGCAGGTTTCCTAATGGAAAAAGAAATCATGTTCGTAGGTCAAACCGTAGCGAATCCTACTCACCCTTTTGTAGCGATTATTGGCGGTGCGAAGGTTTCTGATAAAATCGGCGTGATTGAGAATTTATTGAAGAAAGTGGATACGCTAATCATTGGCGGTGGTATGGCCAATACGTTCCTTGCTGCCCAAGGTTATAATATTGGAAAATCGCTGCTGGAAGCTGATAAGGTGGAATTGGCAAAAACTCTGATTGTTACGGCTAAAGAACGTGGCGTAAGCTTACTCTTACCTACTGATGTCGTGATTGCGGATAAATTTGCTGCTGATGCCCAGCATAAAGCGGTAGCAGTTGCTAACATCGACAGTGAGTGGATGGCTCTTGATATTGGACCTGAAACAGCAACCGTATATGCGAAAGCCGTAGAAACAGCTCAAACCATCGTATGGAACGGACCGATGGGCGTATTTGAAATGGATGCTTTTGCAAATGGCACGGAAACAGTAGCCAAAGCAGTTGCAGCATCTAAGGCAACCAGCATTGTAGGCGGCGGAGACTCCATCGCAGCTTTGGAAAAAGTGGGCTTAGCGGATAAGATTACCCACATCTCCACTGGCGGCGGTGCATCCTTAGAGTTCCTGGAAGGTAAAGTACTCCCAGGCATCGCAGCTCTAGCTGATAAGTAAGTAGGATAGGATAAAAAAAGTCGTGAACCGCGAAGACACGAAGAATCACGAAGAACACGAAGGGGTAAAAAACAAATAAACCCTTTGTGTCCTTTGCGGCTTTGTGGTTCGATTCGTTTTATCTGTCGACCTGTTCTTCGCGTCTTCGCGGTTCAAAGGTTTTATCTTTTAAGACGCGAAGTGTTTCTTATGAACACATCAAAAATGATAATGGAGGATTACAAGATGCGTAAACCAATTATTGCGGGTAACTGGAAATTACATAATATAAGCAGCCAGGGTGTGGCATTAGTACAGGAACTTGGTAAATTAACTGCTGATGCGAAGAATGTAGACATTGTAGTTTGCCCTACCTTTACTACATTAACTGCTGTAGCAAATGCATTGCATGGCACGAATATTCACTTAGGTGCTCAAAACTTGCATTGGGAAAAGAAAGGTGCTTTCACAGGTGAAGTGACAGCGGAGATGCTGCGTGATGTCTGCTGCGAGTATGTACTTGTAGGACATTCTGAGCGTCGTCAATATTTTGCTGAAACAGATGAAACAGTGAACAAAAAAGTAAAAGCCGCTTTGGAAGGCAATTTAGTACCGATTGTATGTGTTGGCGAATCCTTAGAAGAACGGGAAGCGGGAACAACCGAAGTACTTGTCGGCAAGCAAGTAAAAGCTGCTTTAGAAGGTCTGACAAAAGATCAGGTAGCCAGTCTAGTCATTGCTTATGAGCCTATCTGGGCAATTGGTACTGGACGCACTGCAACTGCTGACCAAGCGAATGAAGTATGTGCCTTTATTCGTCGTACGGTAGCGGAAGTCTTTGGACAAGATACTGCGGATAAAACTCGTATCCAATACGGCGGCAGCGTAAAAGCTGATAATATTGCGGAATTAATGGGCAAAAGCGATATTGACGGCGCATTAGTTGGTGGTGCAAGTCTTGATGCCGTAGGCTTTAGTAAAATCGTTAAATTTTAGGAGGCGTTTTGGTGAGTAAATTAAAAGCACCAATTGCACTAGTAATTTTAGATGGTTGGGGCTTGGGAGATGTGAATGACGGATATAATGCAATTGTCCGTTCTGAACCACCTCATATGAAACTGCTATCAGAATTATATCCGACAACAACATTAACTTGCTCTGGCGAAGCGGTAGGATTGCCTGAAGGACAAATGGGGAATTCAGAGGTAGGCCATTTAAATATTGGTGCAGGGCGTATTGTATATCAAGAATTGACCCGCATTACCAAAGAAATTAGGGAAGGTGAATTTTTCACAAATCCGGTTTTGGTCAATGCCGTAGAACAAGCAAAAATCAATGATAGTGCGTTGCATTTAATGGGTCTTGTATCTGATGGGGGCGTACATAGCCATATCGACCATTTGTATGCTCTATTAGAACTGGCAAAACGCCACGATCTGAAAAAGGTATATGTTCACGCCTTTTTGGATGGTCGTGATGTACCGCCTTCTAGTGGGATTGAGTATATTAAAGCCTTGGAAGAGAAAATCAAGGAATTTGGTATTGGCAGTATTGCGACAGTTGCTGGACGCTATTATGCCATGGACCGTGATAAACGTTGGGAGCGTGTAGAAAAAGCGTATAACGCTATGGTTTGCCGTGAGGGAGAAGAAGCTGCTTCGGCTAGCGAAGCTGTTGAAACATCCTATAAACTTGGCAAAACTGATGAATTTGTGGCTCCAACGGTGATTGCAGGATGTGGTGATTGCGGCATTAAGGCTAATGACAGCGTTATTTTCTTTAATTTCCGTCCTGACCGGGCCCGAGAACTCACGCGTGTATTTATTGATGAAAAATTTGATGGTTTCATTCGCTGCGGAGGGCTTTTACCAATACACTTCGCAAGTATGACCCAGTATGATGAAACAGTGGTTGTACCTGTGGCTTATAAACCTCAATTCTTAAAGAATACATTAGGTGAAGTATTGGAGAACAATGGTTTAACTCAGCTTAGAATTGCGGAAACGGAAAAGTATGCTCATGTAACGTTCTTCTTTAACGGTGGAGATGAAAAACCTTATCCAGGTGAAGAACGGATTTTAGTTGCTTCCCCCAAAGTAGCTACTTATGATTTAAAGCCAGAAATGAGCGCCATTGAGGTGACTGATAAGTTGGTAGAAGCCATTAAAACTGGCAAATTTGATGTGATTATTTTAAATTATGCTAACAGTGATATGGTAGGTCATACTGGCAAACTAGATGCTGCTATGAAGGCTGTAACTACTGTTGATAATTGTGTGGGGCGTGTAGTAGAGGCTATGCGCAGCCAAGGGGGGATCACTCTCATTACTGCTGATCACGGTAATGCAGAAAAGATGCTTGACCATGTTACTGGTGAGCCATTTACTGCTCACACGACAAATGAAGTCCCTTTGATCATGGTGTCAGAAAAACACCGTGGAAGAACAATGAAAAAAGGGATTTTAGCAGATATTGCTCCAACTATTCTCGATTTGGCAGGTATTGAAATTCCTGCTGAAATGACTGGAAAATCTTTAATAAAATAAATGGAGGTTTCACTAAATGATAATTACAGACGTTATAGCAAGAGAAATTATGGATTCCCGCGGTAACCCTACGGTAGAAGTAGATGTAGTGATTGAAGACGGTATTATGGGTCGTGCGGCAGTTCCCTCCGGAGCTTCCACAGGCGTTCATGAAGCAGTAGAACTTCGTGATGGCGACAAAGCGCGCTACCAAGGCAAAGGCGTACTAAAAGCAGTAGACAACGTAAACAATCGCATTGCTGCTGAAGTAGTAGGCATGAATGTATTTGATCAAGTAGGTATTGACCAAGCGATGATCGAACTGGACGGTACTGCTAACAAATCCGAATTAGGAGCTAATGCCATTCTTGGCGTCTCCATGGCTGTAGCAAAAGCGGCTGCTACTGCTGTTGGTTTACCTTTATACCAATATCTTGGCGGCTTTAATGCCAAAGAATTGCCTGTACCGATGATGAATATCTTAAACGGCGGCGCACATGCCGACAATAACGTAGATATTCAAGAATTCATGATTATGCCTGTTGGTGCACCTAGCTTTGCCGAAGCACTTCGCATGTGTGCGGAAGTATATCATACCTTGAAAAGTGTATTAAAAGGTCTTGGTCTTAACACCGCCATTGGCGATGAAGGCGGTTTTGCACCGAACCTGACTTCCAATGAACAAGCCTTGGAAGTCATCGTACAGGCGATCAGCAAAGCTGGTTACAAACCAGGCGAAGATTTCTGCTTGGCTCTTGACGTAGCCGCATCTGAAATCTACAAAGACGGCAAATACAACCTTGCTGGCGAAGGCGTTGTCAAAACTTCCGAAGAAATGGTTGAATTCTATAGCCAATTAGTAGCTAAATATCCAATCATCTCCATTGAAGATGGTATGTCCGAAGATGACTGGGCTGGCTGGAAGCTGATGACTGAGAAATTAGGCAGCAAAATTCAAATCGTTGGTGATGATTTATTTGTTACGAACACTGAGCGTCTAGTTCGTGGCATTGAAACCAGCACTGCCAACTCCATTTTGATTAAAGTAAATCAAATTGGTTCTCTAACAGAAACCTTTGATACCATTGAGATGGCAAAACGTGCAGGCTATACTTGCGTAATTTCCCATCGTTCTGGTGAAACCGAAGATTCCACTATTGCGGATATCGCAGTAGCAGTAAACGCTGGTCAAATTAAAACTGGCGCACCAACTCGTTCAGACCGTGTTGCCAAATACAATCAATTGCTTCGCATTGAAGAAGAATTGAGCACCATTTCCCAGTACAAAGGCCGCAAAGTATTCTATAACTTAAAATAATTGTTTCTTAAAAAATAAACACCGAACTGTCAGCAGCCTGCACTGCTGCCAGTTCGGTGCTTTTGTATTATATAGAACCCTATCTACCTGTCATTGCTTCGCTAGAGAAAAATACAAGATTTTCGAACCACAAAGGCACAATGCCGCTGCTCGCGGCACACAAAGGAGACCACAAAAAATTATAAATAAAAAACCCTTTGCGTACTTTGCGCCTTTGTGGTTCGACTCGTTTTATTTTTTAATCCTCGAATAGTATTTTACACAGTATCGCATGATTTAAAAATCCGCAAGGATCGAGACCTGTGATTTCTTTGAATTTTTTCAGGCGGAATAATAAGGTGTTGCGATGGATGTAAAGATTTTTTGCCGTACTGGTAATATTCATATTATTGTTGAGTAAACTAACAATGGTATTTTTCATATCATACTTTCGCGTCAGACTGGTGGTTAGTTTTGCCTTGATGATTTGTAATGGCTGACAAGGGTCTTTTGCATTCATTTCCTTCACGAGATAGGAAGATAAGATATCAAAATCATGTATGGCAGCAAGGGGAGCTTGATTCGTAGACATATTTAGAGCAAACAAGGCCTCTTGATAGGATTGTCCTAACGCCGTGTACTCCATAGCGAGGCTCCCTAAACCCAGGCATAGGGGGAGGTTCATCGTGCTCAATTGTTTTAATAGATCAGAGGCCCATGTTTTATAAGACATTTCCCATGTATTGTATTCAAAATATTTAAAAATGATGAGCTTGTCTTCGATGAAAACAACTAAATCCTGATGATCAATATGAGAGGGATTGGATAACAATTTCATGATACTTTCTCGCGTTCTGGATGCTACCAAATCATTCGGGCCAAAATTTTTGTGGGCATGATCAAGAAGAGGTCCAATATCCACCACAAGTACCAAGCGAGGAAGAGACAACTCGTATTTTAGCAGTTTAGCAGTTTTTAGTAATTTATCATAATTTGTACTTGCATGATCGGATAAGAGGAGCGCCGCAAAGTTTTCCCGCAATTGAAATTGGGAGCGAACCTCTTCTTGCAGGACTTCTTGTTCTAGGATTAGCTCTGTTACCATTTTTACCATTCTGGCGATATCCCGTACTTTGTCCGGATGACCAGAAATACCAACTACACCGATGATTTGATCATGTAATACAATAGGCATATTAAGACCTGGCAGTGATCCTGTATATTGGTCAAGGTCGCCAGGAAAAATTTCTACGATTTGGAGACTGTTGATTACATCTTTTGCACCTTGGTGAAAGGTATTGATCCTGTGTTTATGCCCAGAGGCGATAATCACACCCCTGCTATCCATAATATTAATATTTTGCTGGGCAATCGGCATGATGTGATCTACGATAGGTTGGGCTAGATTACTTGTCAGTAACAAATGTATTCACCTCGATTAGTTAAAATGTACAATATTATTCATAAGCACTGGGCAGTGGTCGTTCCCTAAAATAATGTTTTCCATCATACTTATTATAGTGAAAACTACTAATTGGGGCAAGCTTATTCAGGATTGTTCTATTATAGAGCCCAGGATTGATAGTAGGATTTATTGTTGCTCATTGATTAGATACTTTGCACAATATTCAGCAGCATAGAAGGAGATCTGTTATATATTCTGATCATTGTAATGGATTGGTTTCTTACATACAATAATACTATCAGTCGGAAATAAACCAAAGTGCAAAAGAGAAAGGATGGATGGGTGAAGATGCGTATTGTAGTTGCTCCCGATTCTTATAAAGGAAGTGTATCAGCAGTCGGTACTGCTAACGCTATGGAAAAAGGAATTAAGGCAGTTTTCCCTGATGCAGAAGTGATTAAAGTACCAATTGCTGATGGTGGAGAAGGTACCGTAGAAGCCCTTGTTACAGCTACTGCTGGGCAGGTTATATACCAAGATGTAGTGGGGCCCCTTGGTGATACGATAAAATCCTATTGGGGAATTTTAGGGGATGGAAAAACTGCTGTTATCGAAATGGCATCTGCCTCTGGATTACCCCTTGTTCCCAATGACAAAAAAGATCCTCGTATTACCACTACCTATGGAACTGGTCAATTAATACAAGCAGCTCTGGCAAAAGGCTTGAAAAAAATCATTATTGGAATTGGCGGCAGCGCTACGAACGATGGCGGCTGTGGAATGGCTCAGGCCTTAGGCGGAAAGTTTTTAGATGCTGATGGACAGGAGCTGCCTTACGGGGGCGCTGCTTTAGCTAAGTTAGATCGGATTGATCTTTCTGGCCTTGATGCACGACTAAAGGACACTGTGATCATCGTTGCCTGTGATGTGGACAATCCTTTATGCGGCGCAAAAGGAGCCACTGCTGTATATGGTCCTCAAAAAGGAGCAACTCCTGAAATGGTGCTGGAGCTTGATGCAGCATTAAAGCATTTTGCCAGTAAAGTGAGCAAAGTGACTGGTAAAGAGGTAGCAGAGTATCCAGGGGCAGGTGCTGCTGGTGGACTTGGTGCAGGACTGTTGTTCTTCACCAATGCGAACCTTAGGCCTGGAGTCGAAATTGTTCTCGAAACCACTGGATTTGATTCTTTAGTTCAATCTGCCCAGCTGGTTATTACAGGAGAAGGACGAACGGATTTTCAGACTGCTTTTGGAAAAGCCCCAGTAGGGGTAGCCAAATTAGCAGAAAAATATAATGTTCCTACCTTGTGTCTCTCTGGTGGTTTAGGCCAGGGATACGAAGATGTATTGCAGCATGGTATCGATGGAGTAATGAGTACGGTACCAGGTCCGATGAATTTGGAAGAATGTATGGAGCGGGGAGCAGAACTCATTGAATTGGGAACCAAACGCCTCTGCCACGTTGTTAAAGTAGGTATAAAAATAAGTGGGATGGTGAACTCATGATCAAGAAGACGAAAATTGTTTGTACAATGGGTCCAAGCACAGGAAAACAAG
>NZ_JAJHJB010000070.1:0-10982 GCF_020819555.1 Pelosinus baikalensis | reverse complement strand
TTCCAGACGGGAGTCCCACCCGCTATACACCATGCGCTTCTTGGCGCACGGGACGGTCCTTTTTGTCATAAAGAAACAATAAAAAGGCCACTATAATCATGAGGTGATAATAGTGAGTAGACAGGCTAGACAGATGAGTGAATCGGGCTTTTATCATATAGTGTTTCGGGGTATAAATCGGCAGCATTTATTTGAGGATGAAAGAGATTATTCATATTTTATTGGAAGTCTAAAGAATTTGTAAGTAGAGATGGCATTTGAGATACATGCTTATTGTTTAATGAGTAATCATGTCCACTTACTGCTGGAAAAACAATTGGGTGATATTTCTATAATAATGAAGCGCCTGTTAACTAAGTATGCTATGTATTTTAATCGTCAATATGATCGATGTGGAACGCTAATTTCTAATAGGTATAAAAGTATACCTGTTGAAGTGGACGAATATTTTATTCCGCTAGTAAGTTATATTCACCAAAATCCAGTAAGGGCAGGATTAGTTAAAAAGTTAGAAGAGTATAGTTTTAGTAGTTTTATTGATTATGTACGTGGTGGGGGCTTAACCGATACAGATTTTACGTTGAATCTTTTAGGGAAAAATGAGTGGTTAAGATTGCACCAGGTTATTCAGAATGACACTATTGATACAGTAGATAAAATGAAATTGTCTGAAGAGGAAATTCGACGCAAAATATTGCAGTATACTGGTGGTAGAGATCCTCATGAAATTATATCTTGGAGCAAGTAAGAGCGAATGCATTACTTAAGCAAATTAAAGAAAAGCCTGTGTACAGTATGTGTTTGAGGCAGTGATATCAAGAAAATAATTGCCTAAATCAGGAGGTATTCGATATGACGGACATGGAAGTAAGAGAGTTTATGACATCGGAAAAGGCAGATGCTATCCGTCTTGTATGGGATGTATTTTTGGAATTTGAGGCACCTGATTACACAGAAGAGGGTATCCGGACATTCCGGGATTTTATCCATGATGAAGAGGCGATAAATGAGCTTAGATTCTATGGTGCTTATGAAAAAGAGAAGCTTGCCGGCGTTATCGCTACGAGGCATGCTGATACCCATATTGCATTATTCTTTGTACGCAGTAATTACCAAAAACGAGGGATTGGGCGGAAGCTTTTTGAAACTGTATTAAAAAACTGTACAACAAGTACCATTACAGTAAATTCCTCGCCATATGCAACCGAAGTGTATAATAAATTGGGATTTGTTGATACCGATACGGAGCAAACAGTGAAAGGAATGAGATTCACGCCAATGCAGTATCAAAAAGTCATACCTGTAAATCATTAAGAAAATAGAAGCAAGTCGGGGTGGTTCTCGACTTGCTGCCAATATGGCAGTAGCTACCACCGGATCGCATAGAAACTCTGGCAACTCATCAAAACCTTATCGCATCAGCTACTGAGTGGTTATTTTCTTTTCACCTTTGTTGGCCCCTCATGCATATTGAGCGGGTATTGAGGGCAGTTTCATTATTCTGACCGACATTTCGCTGTTATACCCGATACGGAGAACCGTATCATTTATAATAACGAAAAAAACGTGCCAAGAAATTTGGCACGTTTTTTTCGTTTGTGGTAAAGAAGCGGAGGCATGACTTTAGTTAGCTGGTCCTGTGACATGTGGGAGTAGGCGAACCGTCCCTGATGCTTCTGTGAATTCATATGTGATTCAGGCATATTTTTAGGGTTGACGCCACTTAAAGCGGAACCCGTTATCGACAAAGTAGATGCTTTTTCCTTACTAAAATTGCTCTGGTACAAGCATGTTCTGAATATAGTATAAGCCTTCATTTTGAATGTCACCTTTTCTATATGCTAAAAGGACCTCAGATTGAACTGACTGTGGTGGATTCCAGATTATCCGAAAGGTGCCATCGTTTAATTTGGTTTTGCACATATAATCTGGTAATATACTTAATCCCATACCAAGCTCTACAGCTTTACTAATGACATGTAGGTTAGGAACTACCATAGTAGCAAGCATTTCAGGGCGGTGATTAAAAGTTTGCCACCAAAAACGGCGAATTATAGGGAGTTCAGCTCCATAGCTAATCCAGCTTTGTGAGCTAAGCCAATCTTCCATGATTTTTAGTGACGCATCAGAATAATCTGGTATTTGAGGTGCTTCGATATCTGACCTGCCAATTAAAAGAAAGGTTTCATCATAAATCTTTTGATACTCAATATGCTGAATGGATATTCGCTGGGATGCTACCACGCAGTCAAGTTCTCCTCGCGTAAGATCTTCAATCAGGTTAGGAGTATCTCCAAATTTAATCTGGTACCTGAAACGTTGAGTATCAAGTTCTGAGAGGGTTTTTTCTTTAAAAAAATCTAACGGCGCGCCGATTCGAATAAGGGGCTTTTCATGCTTGAGGGTGCTTTGCCGGGATTTAAAGGATATCTCTTCTAAGCGCTGCAGGGGTGGCATGATTTGATTATAGAGTTCCTTTGCAATGTCAGTTGGAACCATATGACGGGGAGTGCGAGTAAATAACTTTGAACCAATAGTGTTCTCCAGAGCCGTTAAGTGCTGCGTAATCGCTGGCTGGCTAAGAAAGCGCATTTTGGCGGCATCTGATACAGTCCCAGATTTATAGACAGCGATAAAGCTTCGATACCAGTCGAGATTAAGCATAAATATTTTTATACCTCCATCGATAAATATTTATTTTTATTATAGATAATCATAAGGTATGATAGCAATAATAGCAAGCAGGCTAGCTTATGGGCTTCTTGAAGGTGGACATTATTAACTTCGTAGAACCTTTGGTGAATAAGCAAAAAATTATTAGGGGGAGTAAGGTAATATGAAGAAAGTTGTCTTATTTTTAGTGTTGGTAGTTCTATTTAATATGAGTATTGGGTTTACCAATAATTTTAAGGGGGAAAATCATATGCAATCTTCGAAAAAAATCTTAATGGTTGTTACGAATAGGGATCATTTCGACAAGTCTCATAAGACGGGACTGTGGATGGAAGAGTTTGCTGTACCATACACAAATTTCCGTGCTGCTGGATATGAGGTAACGGTTGCAAGTCCATTAGGCGGGGTTGCCCCTATTGATCCTAGCAGCATTCCTGAGAAAGTTCCTGCCGAATGGAGCGCCGCAGCTAAAGTTCTACAATCCACCGTTAAGCTTGAGCAAGTAGATTATACACAATACGCTGCTGTCGTATTACCTGGTGGACATGGTCCTTTGTTTGATTTATCAAGCGATCCAGCTCTTGCTAATATCTTAAGATATTTTGATTCGACAAACCGCATTATTGCCGCTGTATGTCACGGTACTGCCGGATTAATAAGCGCAACGACGGCCGAAGGGAAACCTTTGATCGCTGGTAGAAAAGTGACTGGATTTACTAATGAAGAGGAGAAAATTGCTGCATTGGATAAACTGGTTCCTTTCGCTGTGGAAAGCAAATTAAGAGAACTTGGCGCTGATTTTGTTTCTACAAATCCTTGGGGGGATTATGTTATCGTTGACGGCAACCTGATTACGGGGCAAAATCCTCAATCCAGCGATAGTTTCTCTAAAGCAATTTTGCAATCACTGCAAAAACAATAAGGGAATGGGCTCTACTTTCTAATTAAAAAATCTGTAGATTCAATCCCCAATATAGTCCCTGTAGTAAATGATATATAATAGGCGGATTTGCTAGGCCACGGATCACCGTGCAGAGCTCCTGTCCACTGTATTATATTTAAAAAAATTCGCCGTTATATCCGATACGGAGAACCGTATCATTGGTAATGGCGAAGAATGTTATCAAAAAATGGATAGGGGTTCGATTTGGTTCGCATTCACCATCCAAATCCGGAATTTTCCCGCCAGGGAGGCACCTCCTCCTTGCCAAGCCAAGGCAAGGAGGGGTTTTTATTTGTCTGAAGTACGCTAAGTCGGTGGAATACGGAATTCTTAGAACGGGCATCTGACGTGTTTAAAAGAGGATTGTCGGAAACTGATAAGGAATTGACAGCGGAAAAGGAATGAATTGCCCGATTGCAGTGAAAAGTCGGCCAGTTAACCTATGAAATGGACTGGCTCAAAAAATCTAAAGAATTTATCAAGCGCCAGGCAGACTATCTACCCTAACACAATAAAAGAACCATTAAAAAATTATTCGTTCATGACATTCGTCTTATATTGGTCGGGGCTGGTGATTATGTCGAGTCTTTACATCACTATTCCCTTGATTTCAACCTTTACAGACATTTTTAAGGTTACGCCGACACAGGCGGCCTGGACCAGTAGCTCCTTTTCCTTCTGTTTTGCGATTGGCTGCCTCTTTTACGGGCCACTATCCGACCGGTTTGGCCGCAAGACAGTAATTCTCTCAGGATTATCTATTATCGATGTAGTTAGTGTTTGCTATCTGTATTTTGTGCTATTTTTATAAATTCTTCCATGGCTTTGGTGATATATTTATTTTGTTTATTGTAGAAGAACACGTTGCGGAATGTATGAGTACTATTTATTTTGTAATATAGCATATTTGAAGAATAGTTTGCTTTTTGAGCTAAGGTATCGCTAATAATGGTAATTGCCATGCCGTAACAGGAAACATTATAAGCTGTAGCTAACTGATCCAATTCCAAAATAATTTTGGGTGTAATGCCTTGTTCTTGGAAAATTTTATCTGTACGCATTCGCGTGTCGTTTCCAGCCCTTAAACAAATGAATGGATCATTGGTAAATAACGATAAAGGCATGGGCTTGGTCGCTGGTTTTAAGTGCATTCCTTGACGGATATCGTCGATTGTTAACTGATATTCTTGAGCGAGACAGTTTGAAGAAAATTCTTGAGGAACGGCTAGAATAAGACATTCGCTGCAAAATAAGTGTTTTTCATAGATTAGTTCGTTCAAGGGGTAATTATCAATTACAAAATCAAGTGCGCCTGAAAATAACTGGTCTTCTAAATGAGCACTATTGGCTTCGACTAGATTTACTTTAATAGATGGGTATTTATTGGTGAACTTTGTGATGATTGCTGGAAGAATAAATGAAGCAAATACATTGCTTGCGCCAATAGAAAGGCGTCCTGTTTTTAATTGGTTTAAATTACTGAGATAGTTTTCAAACCGATTTTCAATATCCATAATTTTTTCTATGGATTTTACATATTCGGTGCCTGCTTCTGTTAATTGAACAGGATTACTGCTTCGGTCAAAAATACAACAGCCAAGGCGCTTTTCAATTTTTTTGATGGAAGCACTTAACGCTGGTTGGCTGATATAGAGATTTTGTGCTGCTTTTGAAAAGCTTTTTTCTTTGTATACTTCATAGATATATTCTTTTCCTTTAAACATGACGCCTCCTTGTTATAACCAAATGATTATATTGTTTATACTGATATATGTATTTGATTCTATTGTAGTTGAAATTTATAATGAAATCAAATAAGGAATCATTGAAGTTATTGTTATAAGCAGGGGGAAAGGTATCATGCAAAAATCAATCGGCATTATTGGCGGTATGGGATCATTAGCTACATGTGATTTGTTTAAAAAGATTATAGATATGACGGATGCCAAGTGTGACCAGGAACATATCCATATTTGTATAGATTGTAATACTAATATTCCGGATAGGACAAAAGCCATATTAGGAGGGGGAAAGGACCCCATCCCCGAAATGGTGAGAAGCGGCGTTAGATTGCAGTCCATGGGGGCAAATGTATTAATTATGCCATGCAATACAGCGCATTATTTTTATGATAAGATTACGCCTTTCTTCGATATTCCACTTTTAAATATGTTGAAAGAAACGGTGCAGGAAATCCAAAGAAGAAAAATAAGAAAAATTGGGTTACTGGCAACAGATGGGACCATTAAGTCAAGAGTGTATCATACGGCCTTAGCGGACGCGGGAATTGATTTGGTAATTCCTTCGCCAAAAGGGCAGATGAGTGTAATGGATGTTATTTATAATGGGATAAAGGCGTCAAATAGGAATATCAGCCTTAATCAGTTTTATGGAACAATCGACGAGCTTTTTGAGAAAGGGGCAGAAATATTGGTATTGGGTTGTACAGAGCTTCCGGTTGCATTTGAACTATTTCATATTGAACGACCGTCCATTGACCCCACCTCAGTATTAGCTGCGGCGGCAATCCGTTTTGTTGAGAAGCCGTTATTAAATAGGCTAACTAAATAAAGAGACTGTTTGCCAAAAAGGAACGTTTCTAGTGTCACCCTTCGAAATATAATGACAATAAAATCATTCACCCTTTAAGTCTAGTATCCAAAACTTACTTAAAGGGTATTTTTTATAAATGGATAGAAAAACATATTTGGGATCATTTCTGTATAAAATAAAATGACAACTTCGTCATATGACATGGTTGTCATGTATGGGTATATCGTGCTATTATATCTTAAAAGGAGATGATAGCGTGCCGAAAGACACTTTCTATAATTTAAGTGATGGTAAAAAACGGAGAATTTTTGATGCCGCCGTGCAGGAGTTTTCAACCCGGCGTTTTAGCGAAGCATCCATCAATCAGATTGTGAAGGCCGCTGGAATACCCAGGGGAAGCTTTTATCAGTATTTTAGTGATAAAGAGGACATCTTTCGTTATATGTTCGAGGAAATTGTAAGGGAGAAGCGGGAGATAATCCTCCGCGCCGATGTCTTAGACTCGGAGGCGGATGTCTTTGAAATCTGCATACAAGCAACCAAAGCCTCATTGGAATGGGGCCGGTCAAAACTGGAATATAGCCAGATCAGTATGTTGATGGAGATTGATACCAGCGAATTCATTACCAAGCTCCGTGCTGATTCGTTCGAAGGTTTGATCAGAAGGATTGAGCGTGATAAAGAGCGCGGCTTAATAAGGCCGGAAATTGATGTCGATCTGGTCGCGGATATGATGTACACTCTCATTTGGAAGCAGTTTTCCCTGTTTGGTTTCAACGAGAATATGCTTCTAAAAAAGATCAATGATGGTCTTAAAATAATTAAAGCAGGAATTACATGCGCTTAAGGAGTGATAGAATACGGCTCCTGATTGATTGGACAACAAACAAGGAGGGATATCTGTGAATTCCTATTTGCTCGGTTTACAGGAAATTGATAAAACAAAGCTCATGGTAGTCGGTAGCAAGGGCGCCAACCTGGGAGAACTATCCAGAATTGAAGGGATACGGGTACCGGAGGGCTTTTGTGTGACTACTGAAGCGTATAAAAGAATCATCGGGCAAGCACCGGAGTTTGGCGCGTTGCTGGATCAATTATCGCAGCTTAGGGCAGACGAAAGATATAAAATCGCTGAAATCAGCGGCAAGATCCGCAGGGTCATCGAAGAGATACCCATTGCCAGGGACATAGAGGAAGAGATTACTCACTATATCTCAAAGCTTGGCGAAAAAAATGCCTATGCCGTGCGTTCCAGTGCTACTGCGGAAGATTTGCCAACGACATCCTTTGCGGGCCAGCAGGATACCTATTTAAACATTATCGGAAAAGATGCCATCCTTAAGTATATCAGCAAGTGCTGGGCGTCGCTGTTTACTGACCGCGCCGTAACTTACCGTATCCAAAACGGCTTCGACCACCATAAAGTCTATCTGTCTGTCGTCATCCAGCGGATGGTCTTCCCCCAGGCGGCGGGGATTCTGTTTACTGCTGATCCTGTCACCTCCAACCGGAAAGTGCTGTCTATAGACGCTAGCTTTGGCCTTGGTGAGGCACTGGTCTCGGGACTGGTGAATGCCGATATCTATAAGGTGCGGGAGGGCAGGATTGTCGATAAGAAAATATCCGCAAAAAAACTGGCTATCTTTGCCTTAGCAGAGGGTGGCACAGAACAGCGTGAGATTGCATCCGAGCTGCAAAATTGTCCAACCCTGACAGATGAGCAAATTTTGCAGCTTGAGCGTATGGGCAGAAAAATCGAAGCGTATTTTTCCTGCCCGCAAGATATTGAATGGTGCCTTGCCGACAATACCTTCTTGATCGTTCAGAGCCGTCCTATCACCACCTTATACCCCTTGCCGACCGTAGAAGATGAAAAAAATCGTGTCTATCTCTCATTTGGGCACCGTCAAATGATGACAGAAGCCATCAAGCCATTGGGAAT
The DNA here is from genome assembly GCF_020819555.1 of Pelosinus baikalensis. NCBI lineage: Bacteria > Bacillati > Bacillota > Negativicutes > Selenomonadales > Sporomusaceae > Pelosinus > Pelosinus baikalensis. Next base: position 2,871 of record NZ_JAJHJB010000070.1, on the reverse strand, counting down.
ATCCATGTTCAAGTCTTTATTTAAGCACTTCGGGTTCACCCAGATGTATGAAGCCGGTGGCCGGTTGTTTATCGATGTATCAGGGGATCTGACTTCGCCGATTACCGCCAAGCTTTTTATTAAGAGTGTCGACAAGGTTGATATTCTCATGCAGAATGCGCTTTACAAGATCGTAAAAGACAAAGAGTTTATGAAAACTTTGCCCCATGGCAAGGCTACCATCGGCATGAATAGCGGCATGCTAACCTGGGTATTTCAGGCCATTAAGAACTACTGGAAAAACGACGCCGGCGTTGTGACCAGGCTAATGACCAAGAACGAGACGCTGCTTAAAGAGCTGGAGAAAAAGGCTGTTGGGCTAACGGGAGATGCGCTGTTTGATTTTATTCTAGAAGGTGTTGCGAAAATGAAGCACTCAGTCTCTGACGGCTACGGAGTGGTTTTTGCAGGTACCTATGCCGCCGACTGGCTAAATAAAAATATGCTGAAATGGCTGGGCGAAAAAAACGCCGCTGCTACACTTTCACAATCAGTAGACAACAATGTTACCTCGGAAATGGGACTGGAGCTTTTGGATGTTGCCGATGTTGTTCGCCAGTATCCGGCGGTGCAGGAGTACTTTGATCATGCCAAGGATGAGACTTTTTTTGCCGACCTGGCCAAACTGTCAGGTGGCGATGCTGTCAGTACTGCCCTTCAGGCTTACCTAATAAAATACGGCATGCGTTGTTCAGGTGAGATCGATATGACCAGACCCCGCTGGAACGAACAACCGACCGCACTTATCCCCATGATTCTTAGCAATATCAAAAATTTTGCACCCAACGCCCATAACAGCAAGTTTGAACAAGGCAAGCAGGAAGCGCAGCAAAAAGAGCAGGACCTCCTGAGCCGCCTTGAGCAATTGCCGAGCGGCAAGCGTAAGGTGCAGCGAACCGAGAAGGCCATCAGTGTTTTGCGCAATTTCGCCGGCTATCGGGAATACAATAAGTATGTCCTGGTCTGGTATTACTGGATTGTCAAGCAAGCCCTGCTCAATGAAGCCGATAAGCTTGTCAAGCAGAGAATCATCCACGAAAAAGAGGACATCTATTATTTATCCCTTGATGAGCTCCGGGAGGCTGTTCGCACCAGTCAGCTTGATTACAGCATTGTAATCAAGCGCAAAGCCGACTATGCCGTCTATGAAAAGCTCACCCCACCGCGGGTCATGACCTCCGACGGTGAGATTATCACCGGTGAATATGACACCGGCCATATTCCGGAGGGTGCCTTGCCCGGTGTACCCGTTTCAGTCGGTATCGTCGAAGGCAGGGCACGTGTCGTTTTAAGAATGGAAGATGCACTCATCGAGCCTGGCGATATCCTGATCACCAAATTTACTGATCCGAGTTGGACGCCGGTATTTGTGTCCATTAAAGGTCTGGTTACCGAGGTAGGCGGAATGATGACCCATGGTGCCGTTGTTGCAAGGGAATACGGTCTTCCTGCAGTAGTAAGCGTAGAAAATGTTACCCAACTGATTAAAGATGGTCAGCGAATCCGGGTGAACGGAACGGATGGATATGTAGAAATCCTGAACGGAGAATCTTTTACATGAATGATTACTTGGTAGACTCATGAAAAACAGCTTTCTTAATAAGTTGAAGGCGTAATTAAAAGTCCCTTCAAGAAGGAAGAGACGGTAGAGTCGTCACCTTGGGGCTGTGTGTGTATTAGTGGAAGGAGGGTGTTTTTATGGCAGAGGATAAGAAAAAACAAGAAATTCATGCGACAAAAGATGGCTGGATTGTAGGTGGTAAGAAGTACCCCAAAGAACAGCCGCCGCCGGAAGTAGTGCAGGAATTGGCAAAAGCGATTCAGGGACTGCTGAAAAAAGATTTACATTAAGAAATGGGACAAGGGATGTTTCTAAAAATGAATTTAGCAGGATTTCTTTTGTTTTGTGATATGAACAGGGGGACAGGAAAACAATGTATCTGTCCCTGTTTCACTTACACTAGCTGTGGTGACAAACTTTTTGCATCTGTAACTCGTGATGTGGCGTTAATAAACCAACGAATTTGGCGAAGTCAGTAACAGTAGAATAGGTACCGCCCCTATCCTCAGAATGTTGAGGGTAAGGGCGGTTTTTTTTATAGAACTGCTCTTTAAGAAAGAATTCTCTTTATTATATGATGGGGAAGGGGCAATATATAGACTGATTCATAGGCATTTCGCGCAGTTTGACGTTTTTTTTGATAAGAAACGTCCTCATTGTCATTTTGGTTATGTTTTATATAAATGGAAAATTTTTGAAAAAAGGAATGTTTATGTTGAAAAACTTTTTAATTTATTATATTATATGTTAATTAGGAATTTAATACTTTATATTAAATTCAATTAATTTTCAGTTTCGAAAGGCGGAATAAAATATATGTATGAATTAGTAAAATATGGATCAGTTGGGCTATGTCTAGTTTTTATAATATATGCTATTTACTTAACGGCAACAGGTAAAGCTAAGTTTCAACAAAAGAAAAAATAAAAATAGGACATAATAGTATAAATAAGGGTAACATGTAGAGTTATTTTCTCTACTACCCCTTATTTTTTTATAATCACACGCCTATAAAGGGCGCGATGGAAGCAGACGGGGGACGTGGTTTTGTCTTTGTTTAAGGCAACCACCGTCCCCCGATTGATTGGAGAGAAATATGAAGTGGGAGAATTGGGGTAAGGCTTGAGTTGTTTAGTAATTGACTTATTTGACTGCAAGATCATGAAAAGTATACTTTGCCGCAAAAAGATAAAATTATTCACTATGATCAATCCACGAGACTATCCCGAAATCTGTGTAAACCTCCAAGTTGGTGTAAAATAGAGACATCA
>NZ_JAJHJB010000006.1:0-177714 GCF_020819555.1 Pelosinus baikalensis | reverse complement strand
TATAGATTGGCAGCATAAAAATATCGCCAACCGTTATCAGGCTGGCGATAGAAAAATTTATTATTTTTTATTGTCCTCTTGACGGGTAGCACACCAAAATTATCGTGATAGTCTCTTCCTTATATTCTTTTTACTGATTGGGACGATCCAAGGTGAAATTACCTAACTTGCTGCCACGAAATTCATTAAGAATAATACGTCTTGCTTTTTCATAATCAATTAAACCGCCACTACGTAGACAACCACGGCGCGCTCCGATTAGGCCTAATAACTCAGTAGAGTCTTCAGGTAATGGAGAAGACAAATTATATCTTTCAATTAAACGATCACTATAATTCTCACGTAAGAATAGTAACAGCTTTGACATGGCTGTTTCGACATCATAGATATCATCATTGATAGCACCTGTCATCGCTAGTTTAAATCCAACTTCGGGATCCTCAAATTTGGGCCATAAAACACCCGGTGTGTCTAAGAGCTCCAGATTTTTTCCGATAGTAATCCATTGTTTACCTCGAGTAACGCCTGGTTTATCAGCAGTACGTACTGCTTTTGTCCCCAATAAACGATTAATCAACGAAGATTTACCTACATTAGGAATACCTAGAATCATCGCTCGAACTGCTCGTGGATTAACACCTTTTGCTACTAATTTGGCTGCTTTTGCACTGCCTAATTGTTCCACTTGGCTAACCAATGCTTTAGTACCTTTTCCTGTCATAGAATCTATGGTGACCACTTGCAGGCCTTGTACATGAAAAGTATCTACCCATTGTTTGGTCCATTCCGGTTCAGCCAAATCGATCTTATTTAAGGCTACCACTCTTGGTTTGCCTTCTAAAATTTGATGAATTACCGGATTGGCACTACTTACGGGAATACGAGCATCTAACAATTCAATGACTACGTCAACTAATTTTAGATTTGCCTGAATCATACGCAGGGCTTTTGTCATATGACCAGGGAACCAATTAATATTCAAATTATCCATTATTATCACTCTCTATAACGCTATTTTCTTCTTCAGTTATGTGTAAAACCATTATGCAGCTATGGGAGAGTTTTTAATTGATCAATCGGCCAAAATATCATAACCGCTTTTCCCTTTATCATTTCCAGAGGTACAAAACCAACATCACGGAAACGACTATCCTCCGAATTGTTACGATTGTCCCCCATAACAAAGACATGTCCTGCAGGCACGGTAGCCAGAGGGTAGGATCCACGGGTTTTTTCTAAAATATAAGTTTCATTCAATAATTGACCATTTAAAAATACACGGCCTTCTTTTATTTCAATAGTATCACCAGCTACCGCAATTACCCTCTTAATAAAATCACGACTTGGGTCTTTAGGATAGCGAAATACTAATACATCACCTTTTTCAGGTGCTTTAAAGCGATAAATGAATTTATTCACTACTAATCTCTCACTGTTTACCAGCGTAGGACGCATAGAAGGACCTTCGACCATATAGAGCTCAACGATAAAATAGCGAATAAAAAACGCTAATACGACAGCAATAAGTATCGAGACTATCCAATCTTTTACCTCTTCGCCTAAATTAGTATTACTCATGATTAATCCTCCTTCGTAAATGAAGAAAAGGGACTGAAAACAGTCCCAAACAAAAGCTACCGTCTTTCTTTAATACGAGCTGCTTTACCTTTGAGTTTACGCAGATAGTATAATTTTGCACGGCGTACGATACCTTTACGTACTACTTCAATTTTTTCCAAACGTGGAGAATGTACAGGGAAAGTACGTTCTACACCGATGTTGTAAGAAACACGTCTAACTGTGAAAGTTTCCCGGATACCGCCATTATTTCTGGCAATAACAACACCTTCAAACAATTGAATACGCTCACGGGTACCCTCAACAACTTTAACATGGACTCGTACAGTATCTCCCGGTTTAAAAGCCGGAATATCCTGACGTAATTGTTCTTGTTCTAATGCTTGAATCATATTCATATCTATTTTTCCTCCTTATCCTAGACGTTCATGCCAATCCACTATTACATTGTGCAGAGGACCGTCCGTCACACCTTAAAAATTATAACATACCAATACTATAAACTCAAGCAGATTATAAGGTTATAGTATATATTATGATTCCCACCATTTCTCACCTAATAATCGATCCAAAATAATCGCCACTGCCGCTCTTACTGGCAAGTGATTATAATCACCAGGGCCATAAATAGGTTCTAATGTAAAATCAAACTTTTCCATTACAGACTTTTCAATCCCCCAGCCAGTACCAAATAAAATGAGATAAGGGCGGTCTGCCAGTTCAATCTGCTTCCGCATTTTCTTATAAGATATGGTATTGGGAAATGTACGGGCATCAGTAGTAATAATAAACGGTTTTACACCTTCAGACTCCGTAATGTATTCTACAGCACTTTGAATATCAGTCTTAATATCTAAAACACGAAACGCTTCACGACGATCAGGATTATATTCACCACCATAACCATGCTGCCAGTAATCCATAATCTCTTGTGCTAACATCGTTTGGCTTTCATGTGGATGGATAATAAAATATTTTTTTATATCATAGGTTCGTGAAGTACGCGCAATGTCATGAATATCAAAATTAGTAATGGCCGTAGTAATAATTTCATCGTTTTTATTATATATAGGATGATGTACCAAGCCGAGATAAATTGGTAAAGCCATATTAGTCTCCAGTCTGCTCAGCTATGATTTCCGCTAATAATTTAGCATCATCTGGGCTTAACTCTTTATTTTTCAACAACTCTGGTCTACGTTCAAGAGTATTTTTTAGCGCTTGTTTATTACGCCATCTCTTAATTTTTGCATGATCCCCTGATAATAATACCTCAGGAGCTACCATTCCTTCAAAATCCCGTGGACGAGTATATTGAGGATATTCTAGCAAACCATTATAAAAAGAATCTTGGGGAGCTGAGCTACTAGATCCAAGCACACCTGGTAACATTCTAGCTACTGAATCAACAATTACCATCGCTGGCAATTCTCCACCAGTCAATACATAATCACCAATGGATATGCTTTCATCAACTAAGTGCAATCGTACTCGCTCATCAATTCCCTCATAATGTCCGCATAATAAAATAAGTTGCTCATAGCCAGCTAATTCTTTAACTTTTTCTTGGTCCAGTCTATAGCCCCCTGGACACATTAGAATCACTCGTCGATTGGTGATATTACTTGAGGTAATGATATTTTCCACGGATCGAAAGATGGGATCTGGCTTCATTACCATACCCGCTCCTCCACCGAAAGGATAGTCATCAACAATATTGTGTTTATTAAAAGCAAAATCACGAGGATTTGTTACATTAATCTTTAATACATCAGCTTCTTGTGCTCGTTTTAATATACTATGTCCCAAAGGACCAGTAAACATTTCAGGAAATAAAGAAACAATGTCAATCTGCATCGCTTTCCCATACTTCCTGTAATTTTACAATCATTTTTCCATCTGGGATATTAATTTTTAAGACAACTGTTTTTAATGCTGGAATTAGTAACGGCTTTTTATCTTTTTGCTCAACAATGTATACATCATTACTACCTGTTTCCAAAACATCTGTAACTTTTCCCAGGTATTCATCTTCTTCCGTAAACACTTCTAAACCAACAATATCAAAGATATAATAATGTCCCGTAGGTAACGGAACTAAATCCTTATGCTCTATTTGGATTAGTTTACCTCGTAAATGCTCTATTGCATTTCGATCATTCATATCACGAAATTTCAATAAAACAAATTGTTGATGATATCTGACACTTTCAATTGGTAAATTCGTTCCATCATCAAGCTGTGCACTTTTCAGTTCACGAAATCGCTCAGGAAAATCGGTAAGCGGCATAACACGAACTTCACCACGCACTCCTTGAGGAGCAATAATTTTCCCAATAACTATCATATTATCATTCATAATGATTAGTTTCTAAAAGCGATAACTTTGCCATCTTCTAGCAAAATTTCAGCATTCATATATGTATGTAAGTCATCGCCTACTTTTACAGTCACGATTTGTTCTAAAGTTCCTTGAGAAATTTCTGCACCAAGTTCTAATTGAGCTGTTTCTTTTAGTTTCTCCGTCATATGATTTTTAAATTCAAGACGTTTTTGTGTTTCACCATCAATTTGTTGCCGAAGTGCAGTCAGTCCTTGAGCATCTTGCTTTGCTTGTTCACTCATCATACGTTTTGCATGAAATTCAATCTGTTGTAGTTCTACATCAGCCTTGCGGATATTTTCTTGAATTTCAGCAGCTAGGTTCTTTTTAAGCTGTTCTGTAACTTTAGCTTTAATCGTGACTGGACATTTTAACGTAATACTATCCATGTGTGCTCACTCTCCTAATGTTGTTGGAAAAGGCTCATCTGCAATGCTACGCTGAAGAAATGTATTTTACTACACAGTACTTCTATACGCAACTTGCATCTGAACCTTTTCTAATAGTTTGTATCATTTAATAGTGTAATTATACATATTAAATGATTTCTATCATTATTTTCTTATTTTCACGAGTAGCGGCAGCTTTGACAACAGTACGCATTGCTTTAGCAATACGTCCCTGCTTGCCAATCACTTTCCCCATATCTTCAGGGGCTACATGCAACTCATAAATAGTGGTATCAGCATCGACAGACTCTGTGACACTCACTTGTTCCTGATTTTTAACTAACGCTTTGGCGATAACCCCAACTAATGTTTTCATAGTTCATTACGCCTCTTTCTTCGTACGCTTTAGTTCATCCCATTTTTTCATAATACCAGCTTTGCTGAAAAGAGCTTTAACGGTATCAGTAGGTTGCGCACCTTTTTGCATCCAACTGATGGCTTTATCTTCATCAATTTTAACAATTGCAGGTTCAACAGTGGAATCATAATGTCCTAAAGTTTCGATAGAACGTCCATCACGAGGAGCACGAGAATCAGCCACAACTACACGGTAGAAAGGGTTTTTCTTCGCACCCATACGCATTAAACGAATTTTTACTGCCACAAAAATCACCTCCTTCATAGAATATCCATTTTTTAATTATTTCATAAAGGGTAATTTAAAACCACCAAAAGATTTTTTACCACTTTTCTGCATATCTTGAAAACGCTTCATCATTTTTTTTGCTTCCGCAAATTGTTTGAGTAATTTATTGACATCTTGCACTCTAGTGCCACTCCCCATAGCAATACGCTTACGACGACTGCCATTTATAAGCGAAGCGTCGCGTCGTTCTTTCTTAGTCATCGAACGTATAATAGCTTCCGTACGTGTCAATTCTTTCTCATCAATTTCAACATCTTTTAATTTTTTCAAATCACCCATGCCAGGTAACATACCCAATATTTGGTCTAAAGGACCTAGCTTACGCACTTGCTGTAATTGGCTTAAAAAATCATCTAAGTTAAAATCATCTTTACGTAACTTCTTTTCCATCTCTTTGGCTTGTTCCAAATCAATGGAAGTACCAGCCTTTTCGATTAAGCTAAGGACATCCCCCATCCCTAAGATACGTGATGCCATACGATCTGGATGAAAGATTTCAAGAGCATCTAATTTTTCGCCCATACCCGTAAATTTAATTGGACAGCCGGTAACAGCTTTAATGGATAATGCTGCGCCACCACGAGCATCCCCATCTAGTTTAGTAAGAATCACACCATCTAATCCTAAATCCTTATTAAAAGACTCTGCTACTGTAACAGAGTCTTGCCCTGTCATAGCATCCACTACTAATAAGATTTCATGTGGCTTTACTTTTGTTTTGATTGATTTTAATTCCTGCATTAAATCTTCATTAATGTGTAAACGACCAGCAGTATCAATAATCACTGTATCTCTAGCATAAGAAGTGGCATATTCAATTGCTTTTTGTGCAATCAACACCGCATCTTTGCATTCGTCCACCGTAAAGACAGGTATATCCAATTGTCCGCCTAAAACTTGCAATTGTTTTATAGCAGCAGGACGGTATATATCCGCAGCTACTAATAAAGGTCGTTTGCTTTGCTTTTTAAGTAAGTGAGCTAATTTACCTGCGGTAGTTGTCTTACCAGCACCTTGTAACCCAACAAGCATAATGATCGTCGGAGGGCGTGAAGAAACCGTAATGCGGCTTTGCGTACCACCCATAAGAGCGGTCAGTTCATCATTAACTATTTTTACTACAAATTGGGCAGGTGTTAGGCTTTGCATCACTTCTTGCCCAATTGCTTTTTCTTTTATATTCGCGATAAAATCCTTAACAACTTTAAAGTTAACATCGGCCTCTAATAAAGCCATTCGTACTTCACGCATTGCCTCATTAATATCTGTTTCCGATAACTTACCTTTACCCCGTAGTTTCTTAAACGTTTCTTGTAACTTGTCGGCTAACCCTTCAAAAACCATACTACACCTCTTTTGAATAGTCTAATAAACAATTCAATTCTTGTAGTGCCAAACGTAACGTAGGTACTTGCTGTACTTCTTTTGGCAACTCATGCATCAATTCATATATATGTTGTATAGCCTGTTGTTCACGTTGGTGTTTTTCAACAAACTTAAGTTTTTCTTCATATTCTGTAAGCACCTGTTCTGCTCGCTTTAAAATATCATGGACTGCTTGTCTTGTTACCCCTAATTCATCAGCAATTTCAGCCAGTGATAAATCATTTAGGTGATGCATTTCTATAGCAAGCTGTTGTTTCTTAGTCAACAAAGCACCATAAAAATCAAATAATAAAATAATACGCAATATTTTATCTAACAGTTTTTATCACCTCTTGCCTGACAAGGGAAAATACTTTACAGACCATATTATAAAATAAAATGTATTTGCTGTCAAGTATTTTTACTTGTCACCAAATAATGCCTCTGCAAATTCCTGCGGCACGAAAGGCCGTAAGTCACCGACGCCTTCTCCTACTCCAATCCATTTTACAGGTACATTCAGCTCAGACTTAATCGCAATGACTACTCCGCCTTTTGCAGTACCATCTAGCTTAGTGAGTACAATTCCTGTCAATGGTATTGCTTCTCCAAATAGTTTTGCTTGATTAATAGCATTTTGCCCCGTTGTTGCATCCAAGACTAGCAGGGTTTCATGAGGAGCATCAGGAATCTCACGGCTGGTTATACGTCCGATTTTTTTTAATTCTTCCATTAAATTCGATTTTGTATGTAGTCTTCCAGCTGTATCAATAATAACAATATCAGCTTTCTTAGCTCTAGCGGATTGCACTGCGTCAAAAGCCACCGCAGCAGGATCAGAACCTTCCTTATGCTTAATGATTTCAGAACCCGTTCTCGTTCCCCATATTTCTAACTGATCAATAGCAGCTGCACGAAAGGTATCCGCTGCTGCCAATATTACTTTATACCCCTGCTCTTTATAATATTGACCTAACTTTCCTATCGTCGTCGTCTTACCTACACCATTCACACCAACAACAACAATTACAGTAGGAGGAGCAGCAGCAAGTTTGATCTCATTACTATCTTCTGTCAGCATTTCGCTGATTTTATTTTGTAAAAAAGGTTTTAAATCCTCAGGACCATTAATATCTTTACTCTTGATACCTTTTTTGATATCAGTCATTAATTTGGCAGTTGTATGCACACCTACATCCGCCGATAATAATACGGCCTCCAAATCATCAAGAAACTCATCATCAATAGTTGCATATCCAACCACCAATTGTTCAATCTTCTCCGTGAAATTCTTTCTAGTCTTTTCTAAACCAGCTTTTAATTTTCCAAAAAAACCCATATTATATTCCTCCAGTTCAACTACTTTATTTCATCTGTTAATTTAACAGAAACTAAACGTGATATACCTGATTGTTCCATCGTAATTCCATGTATAATATCAGCAGCCTCCATTGTCCCCTTGCGATGAGTAACAACGATGAATTGAGTATGGCGAGCATAATCACGTAAGAACTCACGTAATCGATCGATATTTGCTTCATCTAGAGGTGCATCGATTTCATCTACCACAATAAATGGAGCAGGACGATAAGCTAAGAAAGAAAATAACAGAGCAATCACCGTAAGAGCTCGTTCACCGCCTGATAGTAATATTAAGTTCTGCATTTTTTTCCCGGGTGGCTGTACGCTAATTTCTATACCTGTATGTAGAATATTATCAGGGTCAACTAATTTTAATTGAGCTTGTCCACCCCCAAACAAACGAGAAAAAATATCGCAAAAATGTTCATTAATTTTTGTAAAAGCGATTAAAAATTTAGTTGACATTGTTTTGTCAATATCGGCAATAATCGAGGCCAAGTATTCTTTAGCAGATGTTAAATCTTGAAATTGATTTTTAAGAAAATCACATCGTTCTTGTAAACGAATATAATCTTCTACTGCGCCATGATTTACTGGCCCTAGTATCATAAGTTCTTTTTCTAAGTTTTTTATTAACTTGCTAATAGAATCTAAGCTTTCAGTACGGCAAAGTTCTTTTGCCTGATCGATCGTAAGGCAAAACTGTTGCTCTAGCTGTTCTAAAGAGCGTGTAACTTCAAAACTATATTTAGTTGCCAAAAGTTCACTCTCATGTAGACGAGTTTGTACTTCATGGTGGTTACGCCTCAAATCTTTTAGTTCTTTTTCCAGGTTTTGCATTTCTACCAATAAATTAAGCTTTATTCCATAGTGATTTTTATGATGTTGCTCATAGTTGATCTTTTCTTCTGTGAGTGTTTTAAATTTTGAAGAGGTATCAGATAACTCTTGACTGGACTGTAATATTTGCGCTGCAATGTCAGTGCGTTCTGCAAACAACTGTTGAAGCTGCTCTTGTAGTAATTGCTTAGCTTGTTCTGATTGCTCACAATTGGCAACAAACCCAGCAATTTCTTGCTGCACTGCTGTAATGTCAATTTTAAGATCAGTGAGACTCGTCTGCAATATATCTTTTGAAGCTTGCAACTCTTTACATTTTTGCTGTTCTAGCGCAATTGTCTGCTTGTGCTGGCCATCACGGTTTTCTAAAGAAACAATCCTTGCTTTACACTGAGATAAAGTGACCTCTAACTGTTCTTTTTCTCGTGAGCATGCAGCTCTATCATTATTAATAGTAGTAATTGCTAAAGTGATCCGCTTTATATCAAATTGCATTTTATCAGTATGAACCGTAATTTCAGCTTGACGAACATCCATCTGCTGACGCTGTTCTTGAATCGCAGCCAGCTCATAATTAATATTTTGTACCTCAGCTCTAACGTTTATTACCTTTTCTTGCATTGCCTCGAAACTATTTCGTCCCTCATCTAATTTTAACTTAATGGCAGTGATTTCATTATTACGCCCTAAAAAACTAGTTTCTCGCTTACCCGTGCTGCCACCTGTCATCGAACCACCTGGATTTAATACTTCGCCGTCTAATGTAACGATTTTTACCGAAAAGCCGGATTGTTTAGCGATGGTAAGAGCAATCTCAACGTCTTTTGCTATAATCGTACGTCCCAATAAAAACTCAATTACTTTGCGATAACGTGAATCACAAGTTACAAGATCAGCAGCAAATCCTAATGAGCCATTCATTTTAGCAGCAGCTATTTCTGTATCTCTAGGTTTAAAAGGTTTAATCGTATTTAAAGGTAAAAAGGTAGCTCGTCCTAAGCGCTCCGTTTTTAGAAAATGCATGGCCTCTTTAGCGATGTCGGAATTCTCCGTAATAATGTGTTGTAGCGCCCCACCTAATGCAATTTCAATGGCCGTAACATATTCATCAGGCACTGTAATCGTTTGCGCCACTGCACCACAAATCCCTCTATGCCAAGGAGCGTCACTTTTCAGAATACTTTTTATTCCACGAGCAAAGCCTTCATAGTCATTTTGCATGTTCGATAAAATTTTGAACCGGGATTGTAATTCGTTTACCTGTCTAGTCAATTGTTGTTCTTGATGCAAGAATTGTTGTAAGGTATCCTCAGTATTTTTTTTCTTGATTTGCAAGGCGTTATTTTCTTGATTTAATTGTGTAATCTTAACTTGTATTGCCTCTTGCTCTGCCAAGAGAGATGTATATGCTGATTCTGCTTGCTGTAACTGGGTCTGGTAACCCTGATATTCTTGATCAAAGTTAAGTTCCCGAGTTTCGATTCTTACAATATCATTTTTAATTGTCACAAGTTTATTTCGTTCTTCAACAATTTCTTGTAAAAATGTAAGAGTTTTGTCTTTACTAGATTCTAACTGCTTTTCTGCTTGTTCTAAACTGGTAACTATATTTTGATAGAGCACATTTTTGTCAATTAAGATTTGTTGCAGATTCTCTGTGAACTTTTTTTTCTCAATTAGAATTTCATTTACTTCACTATATTTTTTCTCAAGTTCATTTTTTTGTTTTCCGACACGGATTTCTTCATCACTTATACGCTCTTGATTACGTTTTCCTTGACTGATTCGTTCTTCTAGTACAGCAACCTTACCATGAATTCTTTCTAGTTCTGTTTCTGCCTCATTTATAAAAGTCGTATAAGAAGTAAGTTTTTCTTCTACTTGTATTAACTCAGTTGCCAATTTCTCTTTATCAGTTTCTTTTAAATTCAAATTTGTACTTACAGTAAGTTCATTTTCTGTTAAATGCTCTTTCTGCAAGTTGGCACTTTCTATTATTTTCTCAGACTTGTCTAATGTGCTAAGCAGTAATGTCACTTGACAAGATGTTAGTTCGGTCTTAAGAGTATTATACTGCTTTGTCTTTTCAGCACTTTCTCTAAGTGGAACAAGTTGATCTTCAATTTCATTTGTAATATCGGACACTCGAATGAGATTTTGAGTAGTATCTTCTAATTTGCGCATTGCATCTTTTTTTCGTTGTTTGTACTTGGAAATACCAGCTGATTCTTCAAATAATAAACGCCGCTCTTCTGGCTTGCTATTTAAAACTTCATCGACTTTATTTTGTCCAATGACAGTCATCGCATCCCTGCCTAGACCTGTATCAGCCAATAATTCATATATGTCTTTTAAACGGCATGCTGCTTTATTGATGAAATATTCACTATCACCAGATCGGAAGACTCGCCTAGTAATGATAACTTCACTAAAATCTAAGGGTAGGGTACCATCACTGTTATCAAAAATTACGGATACTTCAGCTGCACCTAAAGGTCTGCGACCTAAGCTACCAGAAAATATTACATCTTCCATTTTTGTGCTGCGTAGATTGCGAACACTTTGTTCACCAAGAACCCAACGAATCGCATCGGAAATATTACTTTTTCCGCTGCCATTTGGACCTACAATAGCAGTAATACCATTGCCAAATTCTATTTCTGTTTTATCTGCAAAAGATTTAAACCCATATGCTTCAAGCCTACGTAACAGCAAACTAAATCACCACACAATATTATTATATCTAACTTTAGAATTTTACCATGCGTTGGTTGTTTATACAATAAACTTAAGTAAAAAACCTGCTTGCTGAGCAAACAGGCATATTTACGAAATTAAAAAGCTATATTAATTTCAACTTCGATTAGGTCCCTGATTACGCTTAGGAATTTAGCACTAAAATCAATTGTTACCTGGGTTCCACAATAAAACGAATCGCAGTGCGCTGTTCACCATCAATAATGATTTCGGCAAAGGCAGGAATTGCAATTAGATTAATACCATTGGGTGCAACAAATCCACGAGAAATTGCAATTGCTTTGATGGCTTGATTCACTGCGCCGGCACCTACTGCTTGGACTTCCGCAGAACCTTTTTCTCTTAACACTGCAGCTAAGGCACCTGCTACCGATTTAGGATTTGACTGTGCAGATACTTTGAGCACATCCATTAGCTAACCTCCTTTTGGTATCAGGACGTATTACAATACATGATATTCTCTGGATTTTCCAGAAATACCTTTTTTTATAATTTAAATAAAAAATATCATTTTTTTATTAAGTACATAATATAGATTGTTATACTCAAATCCTATTTCATCCTTATTATGACCATCTTGTTTTAGAATAAGATGGTCAATACCATAGATACGCTTTACTTGTTTTATATTTTGATTAGAAATGCCTCTAATTTTAGAAGTATCACGAGAATGATGATGGATAATGATAGGATCATTCTTGTCCATAGAAAGAATCGACTCTATGAAATGGGCTAGCATGCAATAAAAAATATAGGAATCTACCATTTCTCCAAATGCAGGATGATAGGGGCCAGCCAATACAATATTGCCTTTGTCCAAATCTTCTGTTGCTTGCAAGCCAGTACGAATCGTTAATATCCCCTGCTGTTCAAAAAATAATTTTAAATAGGCGCTACGAATAATTCCTGCTGATAAAGATAAAGCCTTATAACTTCCATCATCATACCTAGTAGCCAGTTGAGTATTGGCAATGACTAAAGTAGGGTAAATACGCACAAAGTCTGGAACAAGCTTAATAACACCATATGCAGTATGAATCAAACTGTTCCAATCTTCTAAAGGTAAACCTGGCATTAATTGAATGCCGCAGGTTATATTCATTTTTTTTATAAGGTTCATTGCCTGAAATACATGTAGTGCATTATGCCCCCGAGCGCTCGCCTCCAATACAGTATTATCCAAAGATTGCACTCCTAATTCGATGATAGATACTCCAAACTTTTTAAGATTTTCCAAAATCCTATGTGTAATACAATCCGGACGGGTTGAAAGACGAATCCCATGAATTTTCTTGTTTATTAAAGCTGTATATGCTGGTTCTAATAATTCTGACTGCATACTAAGAGGCAAGGCAGTAAAACTGCCACCATAAAAGGCCACTTCGATGTGCCTTTTTTCTGTGATTCTTGCCAAATGTTCATCAATGATAGCCTGTACTTCCTGATGCCTTACAGGAGTATCTCTACCCGTAATTTTTCGTTGATTACAAAAAATACAACTATGTTTACAACCATAATGTGGAATAAATATAGGTATAATATAATGTCTCATAAACACTCCTTCGCTATTTTCCAAGTCAAGACTCAATCAATTTCTAATTATAAATAATAATTAATATAGACGACCGTATGGTCGCCTACATTAATTATTATTTATAATTCCTAACTTCACTAATGCTTGCTTTGCAGCATATTGTTCAGCCTCTTTTTTACTTTTACCTAAACCCTTACCAAATAAATCTGTATTTACTAAAACAATTACTTCAAATAGTTTATTATGATCAGGACCATTTTCAGAGATAATCTCATAGGTGATCTTACTGTCGTTTTTCTTTTGAACAACCTCTTGCAGTACGGTCTTATAGTCCTTCACGTATTCGCCACGTGCAACTAAGTGTAAATCAGCCTGAAGCTGTCTTAATACAAAATTACTAACCTGAAGAAAACCGCTATCTAAGTATATAGCACCAATTACAGCTTCAAATGAATCTGCCAAAATAGACACGCGTTCACGGCCACCTGAGCTAGTCTCACCTTTTCCTAAAAATAAATATTCTCCAATACCAAGTTCAGCAGCACACCGAGCCAAAGTAGGCTCGCAGACAATTACTGCTCGAGCCTTTGTCAATTCCCCTTCAGGAAGGTGACTAAATTGGCGAAATAAATATTCACTAACAATCAAATCTAATACAGCATCACCGAGAAATTCCAACCGTTCATTATGAGAAATTAGTATTTTTTTACACTCATTCGCATAAGAAGTGTGGGTAAGAGCTTGATGCAATAAATTGATATCTGTAAATTGCACACCTAATGTATTCGATAACCTGGATAATGCGTCCATTCTTTTTTTCGTAAGCATTTCAATCATATCATATTAATTTTCGAATTTTTTTAATAAGATAGTTGCGTTATGTCCGCCAAAACCTAAAGAATTAGATAATGCTACATTTACGACTTGTTTGCGAGATGTATGAGGAACATAATCCAAGTCCATTTCTTCATCGGGCGCATCACAATTAATAGTAGGAGGAATCATATCATTTTCCAAGGTTAAAACAGTAGCAATACATTCGATGCCGCCTGCTGCACCTAGTAAATGTCCAGTCATGGATTTGATAGAGCTAACAGCTAATTTATATGCATGCTCACCAAATAATGATTTGATTGCCAATGTTTCATTTTTGTCATTAAGAGGAGTCGAAGTACCATGGGCATTAATGTAATCAACAGCTTCTGGAGCAATACCAGCATCTTTAAGAGCCATCTCCATACATTTTGCTGCCTGTGCTCCTTCAGGGGCAGGTGCAGTAATGTGATAAGCATCAGCATTAAAACCATAACCGATAACTTCTGCGTAAATATGTGCGCCTCTGGCAACTGCGTGTTCTAAAGATTCAAGAATAACTACACCTGCTCCCTCACCCATTACAAAGCCATTACGGTCTTTGTCAAAAGGGCGTGAAGCTTTTTCTGGTTCATCATTACGCGTTGACAGGGCTTTCATTGAGCAAAAACCAGCTACTGCAATAGGAGAAATAGCCGCTTCCGTACCACCAGCCACCATGACATCTGCATCGCCGCGTTGAATGACTTTAAAAGCATCACCAATTGCATTGGTTCCTGTTGCACAAGCTGTAGTTACACAACTACATGGACCTTGTAAACCAAAGGTAATCGATGTTTGTCCAGCAGCCATGTTACCAATCATCATTGGGATAAAAAACGGACTGATACGATTTGGTCCTTTATCAAATAAATTTTTGTATTGTTCATTTAATGTATCCATTCCACCAATACCAGTACCAATCATAGTGCCAATACGGGTACGATCTTCGGTTTCCAAATTAATTCCTGAATCTTCAAATGCCATTTTACTAGCAGCAACAGCAAATTGAGTAAAGGGGTCCATGCGTTTCGCTTCTTTTTTATCAATATATTTTGCGGGATCAAAATCTTTAACCTCACCAGCAATCTGGGTAGTATATTCACTCGCATCAAAATGAGTGATTTTACCGATACCAGATTTACCGTTTAAAAGAGACTGCCAGAATTCATCTTTACCAATTCCGATAGGTGTTATCGCACCTAATCCTGTTACCACAACTCGTTTTTTCAAACGGAATCACCTCACGTTAATTTATAACTTCAACCTCTGCAAGAAGTCTATTGAAAATCTCTTTAACAGGTAGTATTTCATCTATTTTATGAATGTACTCACCGGTAAATACTAATCCAGTTTCTACATCACCCTGTTGAGCGCGAATTAATGCCTTAATAATGCAAAAGTTCTTTTTACAATGTTTTAAACAAGCATCACAGCTTTCAGGAATCGGTGCAGTACCTTCAATAATTTTCTCTGCAAATGGATTCAATAAAGCGCGACCAGGCATCCCCACTGGACTGTTGATTTCCACAATATCTTCTGGTCTAGCTTTTAAATAAAATGCTTTTAAAGCAGGAGCAGCATTTGATTCCTCACTGGCAGCAAATCTCGTTCCCATTTGCACGCCATCTGCACCCAGCCTTAATGTATCAACAATATCTTGACCGCTAATGATGCCGCCAGCACCAATCACTGGTATTTTCACTGCATTTTTTATACTAGGAAGCAATGAATGTAGGGGTTGATCTGTACCTAAATGTCCACCAGCTTCTTTACCTTCAACAATTACGGCAGAAGCGCCTAATGATTCCGAAATTTTTGCTAATTTTGCTGAAGAGACAATGGGTACAATCGGTGTACCTGATTCTTTTCCTAATCCAAACATATCGCGAGAAAACCCCGCACCTGCGACTACCAAATCAATTCCTTCTTCAATTGCAGTTTTTACAAGACCTGCAAATTCTCTTGCTGCAACCATTGCATTAATACCAATGATACCTGTGCTAGTAAGTGAACGCGCTAAGCGAATTTCTTTGCGCAATTCATCAAAACTCATACCAGAAGCAGCAATTAGTCCAATACCACCAGCTTCACCTACAGCAGCTGCTAAAGGAGCTGTCGAAATTCGAATTGCCATCCCACCTTGTATGATGGGTATTTTTGCTACTAAATTACCTATTTTAAGTTCTGGAAGTTTCAAGTTATAACTCCTCCATTCGATAGGACATTGTCTTTTAAGAAAGTCCCGCGAAAAAATCATTATTTCACGGGACTTTCCATTTTTAATACTAGAAAATTAACCTTGTTTTTCTTTTTCTATGTACTCTACCGCATCTTTTACAGCTTTAATTTTTTCAGCAATTTCATCAGGAATCTCAATGTTAAATTCCTCTTCAAAGGCCATAATTAACTCAACGATGTCAAGAGAGTCAGCACCTAAATCATCTATAAAAGTAGAATCCATAGTAACATCAGCTTCATCAACACCAAGTTGTTCTACTGAAATTTGTTTAACTTTGTCAAATGTTGTCACGATATTCACCTCCTTTCAAAGGCAACGATTTACATTAACATACCGCCATCAACGTTCAATGTTTGACCCGTAATATAATTTGCCGAGTCTGACGCTAAGAACGTCACAGCAGCTGCAACATCTTCAGGACTACCTAATCTTCCGGCAGGTATTTTTTCAGTTAATTCTGTCTTAACTTGATCAGATAAGACAGCAGTCATGTCAGTACTAATAAACCCTGGAGCAATCGCATTTACAGTAATGCCTCTCGAAGCCAATTCTTTAGCCATCGATTTAGTAAATCCAATGACGCCAGCTTTAGCTGCAGCATAATTTGCTTGACCTGCGTTCCCCATTAAACCAACAACAGATGTCATATTGATAATTTTACCGGCTTTTTGCTTCATCATAATTCGAGAAACAGCTTTTGTACAAACAAAGACACCTTTTAAATTGATATTCATAACTGCATCCCAATCTTCCTCTTTCATTCGCATTAAAAGATTGTCACGAGTAATTCCAGCATTATTTACTAAAATATCAATTTTACCAAAAGTATTAATTGTTTCTTTAACCATCGCATCTACTGCTTCCACATCACCAACGTCTGCTTTTACAATAATCCCTTGACCACCAGCAGCGACTATTATGTTTTTAACTTCCTCTGCTGCTACTTCATTACCAGCATAGTTAATTACAACTTTGGCGCCTAATTTTGCTAATTCAATTGCAACAGAACGACCAATACCTCTAGAAGCACCAGTGATAATTGCAACTTTTCCATCTAAATGCATTTTAACGAACCTCCTTGAAATAATCAAGGGTTTTTTCTAAACTACTACTATCTTCTACATTTAAATTCGCTATTTCTTTAGCAATTTTTTTAGTAAAAGATGATAATACCTTTCCAGGGCCCACTTCAATAAACGTATCAGCACCAAATTTCACGATCTCGGCTACACACTCTTCCCACTCTACAGGATGATCTGCTTGCTTCACTAAAGAAACTTCAATATCCTGACTCTTGGTAAGAGTTTGTCCATTAACATTAGCTACAACTGGGATTACTGCGTCATTGATCGTTATTTTACTTAACTCTACTGCTAACTTCTCAGCAGCTGGTTTCATTAATGTACTATGGAAAGGAGCGCTTACTGGTAGTATTACAGCTCGTTTCGCGCCAGCCGTTTTTAACATTTCAGCTGCTTTTTCAACGGCCTTAGCTTTTCCCGCAATAACGATTTGCCCCGGACAATTAAAATTCACAGCTTGGACAGCGCCAAATTCAGCCTCTGCTTTTTGGCAAATATCAATAACAATTTGACGATCGCTGCCAAGTATTGCTGCCATACTACCTTCCCCCAATGGAACTGCTTCTTGCATAAACAATCCACGTTTGCGAACTAATTGTACAGCATCACTAAAAGAGATCGCACCAGCTGCTACTAAAGCAGAATATTCACCTAGGCTATGCCCAGCTACAATTGTAGGTACGATACCATGTTCTTTTAGCACTTCATATAAAGCAATACTGACTGTCAAAATGGCAGGTTGTGTATTCACTGTTTTTCGCAATTCATCCTCTGGACCATTAAAACACATATGAGAAATTGAAAATCCCAATGCCTCATCTGCCGCCTGAAATACCTTTTTAGCTACATCAAAGTTTTCATATAATTCTTTTCCCATTCCTACCGTTTGCGAGCCTTGACCAGGAAAAACAAAAGCTATCTTTTTCATATTATACCTTCCCTTTAACTATAGTTAAATATTATCAGATATACCAGATAAAACCTTTGGTAGACCGTTAACCAAATCTTGGATAATCTCTTCTACAGACTTAATATCTGTAATCATACCTGAGATTTGTCCAACCATAACAGAACCATGATCTACATCGCCTTCACGAGCAGCTATGCGTAGTTTACCTGCACCTAACTGTTCAAGCTCTTCAGGAGAAGATCCATTTTTTTCCATGACATGATATTCACGGGTAAATTTATTGGTAAGCACCCTTACAGGATGACCAGTTGCAATGCCAGTTACAATTGTAGAACGATCTTTTGCTTTTAAAATAGCATTTTTATAATTAGAATGTGCAATACATTCTAAAGATGCCACAAAACGAGTACCGATTTGAACACCTTGAGCCCCTAAGGCTAAAGCTGCTGCCATGCCTCTACTATCGGCGATACCACCTGCTGCAATTACAGGTACACTTACTGCATCGACAATTTGAGGAATCAAAGACATGGTACTGATTTCGCCAACATGACCGCCACTTTCCTGCCCCTCAGCAATAATAGCATCTACACCCGTCCGCTCCAATCTTTTAGCTAATGCTACAGAAGCAACCACAGGTATGATTCTACTACCGATCTCTTTTAAAGCTGGTATATACTCTGCCGGGTTACCAGCACCCGTAGTAATTACTGCTACTTTCTCATCGATCACTACTTGCATCACTTCTTTTACAAATGGTGACATAAGCATGATATTAACACCAAAAACTTTTTTGGTCAACGATTTTGTTTTCTGTATTTCCCTGCGAAGCACATCTGGTGGCATATGACCAGCGCCAATAATGCCTAAGCCACCAGCATTGGAAACAGCAGCAGCAAGTTCAGCAGTAGCTACCCAAGCCATTCCACCTTGCAATATAGGATACTTAATATTTAATATTTGGCAAAGTTTATTTTTCAACAGCTTTATCCTCCTTGTACCATTTGATGACACAAGATGCCCATGTAAGTCCTGCACCAAATCCAACTAATACAACTATATCATCATTTTTAAGCCTACCATTTTTCATTGCTTCATCCATTGCAAGAGGAATGGATGCAGCAGAAGTATTACCATAATTATCAACATTTATAACGACTTTTTCCATAGGTAGCTTTAATCGTTTAGCAGCGGATTGAATAATTCTAATATTTGCTTGATGAGGAATTAAACAATCTACATCCGTATGAGATAAACCTGAATTTTCTAAAGCCTTAACCGCAGCTTCTCCCATTACTTTAACAGCAAATTTAAAAACATCATTTCCACTCATTTGAAGATAATGCAAACGCTGCCCAATGCTCTCATTTGTAGCTGGTATACGTGAACCACCTGCAGGCATTTTTAATAGTTCTCCACCTGAGCCATCAGCACCAAGTTCAACTCCTAAAATTCCATAACCTGCAGGAACCTCTCCTAAAACTACGGCTCCAGCACCATCACCGAATAGCACGCAAGTATTTCGGTCATTCCAGTCAAGAATAGTTGATAATGTTTCTGCCCCAATAACCAAAATCTTTTTATACAATCCGGTTTTAATAAATTGGGTACCGGTTACCAGACCATAGGCAAAACCAGAACATCCTGCTGATAAATCAAAAGCAGCTGCTTTACTAGCCTTGATTTTATCTTGTACCAGACATGCAGTAGAAGGAAACAACATGTCTGGAGTAGCCGTAGCCACAATAATCAAGTCAATTTCATCTGCAGTTACACCAGCATCCAGTAAAGCTCTTTCAGCAGCCAGAGCTGCCAAGGAAGAAGTAGCAACCCCCGGTTCAACAATATGACGTTGCTTTATACCAGTTCGGCTAACAATCCACTCATCAGAAGTCTCGACTATTTTTTCCAAATCTTTATTTGTAACTATTTTCTCAGGGGCATAGCTGCCGATACCAATAATACCTACCCCTTTATTCATCTCCTGCATTCGTAACAACTCCTTCCCGTGCAATATTTTCACTTATATGTTCAACAACATTATTTTGTGTAAATTCAGTCGCAACTCTAATTGCATTTTTTATAGCTTTTGCCTTAGAACTTCCATGGCAAATAATAAAACACCCATTAACACCCAAAAGAGGAGCTCCTCCGTATTCTGCATAATCAAGCTTTCGTTTTAAGCCTTTTAATGCAGGTAAAACCATTAATGATGCCATTTTGGTTAAAATACCGCTATTTTTAATACTCTCTTTTATCAACTGCATAATAGCGCTACTTAAACCTTCTCCCAATTTTAATACTACATTACCTACAAAACCATCACACACAACTACATCAACAGTTCCTTTAGGAATATCTCTTCCCTCTACATTACCAATAAAGTTAACTGTTTGCAATTGCTTTAAAAGCGGGTACGTAGCTAAAGCTTGCTCATTTCCCTTCGTTTCTTCTTCACCTATATTTAACAAACCCACACGAGGAGTTTTTATATCCAAAATATATTGAGCATAAATAGAGCCCATAATTGCACTTTGTACTAAATGTTTTGGCTTACAATCCACATTAGCACCAGAATCTAATAATACAGTTGTGCCCGTAAGATTCGGAATAGGAGTAGCAATGGTGGGTCTTTCCACACCAGGGATGCGTCCAAGTCCGAATAATGCAGCCGCTACTGCGGCACCTGTACTACCTGCTGAAACAACGGCATCACATAAACCCTCTTTAACTAAACGTGTAGCCACAACAATCGATGCATCCTTTTTCTTACGAGCTGCTGCTCCAGGATGTTCATGCATTTCAATTGTTTCGCTAGCGTGCTGGACACTGATATTTAAATGTTTCCACTGCCCTGCTTTATCCAATACTTTTTTAATTTGGATTTCGTCTCCAATTAAAACAATTTCACATTGATACTCGCTAGCGGCTTGTATTGCTCCTAATACAATTTCTTCCGGTGCATAGTCGCTACCCATGGCATCAACGGCAACTTTCATTGATAGTCTCCCTTTCATGGTTCTAAAGATACCATAATAAATTTAGCACGAAATACTTCCTGCTTTTCATTTCTAGTTTTTACCCAAATAAACGATTTATTTCCACGTTTTCTGATTACTTCAGCTTTCGCTATTAACTTTTCTCCAACGTGAATTGGCATTTTATATTTTACATTCGCAACACCAGTCAGTGCTGTAGGCGCATCAATAACGGCAAGAGCTAAGGAATTTGCTTGCGAGAACACATAATGCCCACGAGCAATCTGCGTTTTTTCAAAAACCATTTCAGGCGTTATATGTAAAATGGAGATTCCTTGTTTATCCAACTCTAAATCAATTAAATCGCCTACAATTTCATTACTGGTAATTGCCTTTAATTTATCTTGAGCACGTTCTGCCATTTGTTTCGTACGTTCTCGCAATTCAGGAATACCTAACTCCAAGCGATCTAGTCGCAAAGTTTGAATACTTACATTTAGCAATACTGCTAATTCGCCATCCGTAAGAAATGGGTTTGAATCTATTTTTTCCTTAAGTATTTCTTGTCGTAGTTTTTTATGAATTCGCGCCATCATATCACCCAGTTTTATTTCATTACACTAGTTTTTAGTAGTTGCTACTATAACCAGTTACTATTATAATCACTTAGCAAATAAAAAGCAAGAAAAAAACAGTGAGCAAGAAAAAAGTTCGAGTAACTCTTATCTTGCTCACTAAGTAAGATCTTATTCTGCTTTTGCTTTTATAACTACCTTACCATTGTAATGACCACATTCAGGACAAACTCTATGAGGCATTTTCAATTCGTGACATTGTGGACATGCTACAAAGCCAGGAACGGTTAATTTCCAATTCGCACGACGTTTGTCACGACGAGCTTTGGACATCTTACGCTTAGGTACTGCCATTTACTACACACCTCCTTAACAGGGTTTCAATTATGGTTATCGGATAAATAAAATTCAAGCAACGCAGTTAGAAAAGCCTTTAAATTTCACTTTAAAAGTTTTTGCAGTACTGCGAGTCTTGGATCGATTAACTTACCCTGACAACCGCATTGCGCAGTATTAAGATTAATACCACAATGAGGACACAATCCTCGACAAGTTTCACTACATAAGCTTTTCAATGGTTCTGCTAATATTAAGCTTTCACGCACTAAATCGGCAATATCAATTTCATCACCAGTATAACAAGCCAAATCAGCTTCATCATCAATAGCTTGCTGATAGTTATCACTAAAAGGAATTTCCATATTTGCAGAAAAATCCTCTAAACAGCAACTACATTGATATTGAGCATTAGCAGAGATCATACCTTCAACAGCTATTACTCGTCCATTATTTATCAATTTGCCTTCAACGTGTATAACACTACTCTTCCAAGGAGTTTCACCCTCGATAGCTAGTTCTTCAGCAGAAGTGACAAATTCAAATGTTTGTTCATTACCAATAGCCTTTTTAGCCTGTAAGACATTAATTTTCATCATTTTCCACCTCAACCTTCATTAATTATAGCTACCCCTCTATATTTTGTCAACAAGAAAAGGCTTGGCTAACACCAAGTCTTTTCTTATCGACAATAATATTACTTAGTACAAATACTTTTTGTATCTCGAGCGATCATTAATTCTTCATTTGTAGGAATTACAAACAATTTTACTTTAGAGCCGTCAGTACTAATTTCTCTTTCTTTACCACGAACATTATTTTTTTCATAATCAATTTTAGTATTCAAATATTCCAAACCCTTTGAAATATTTTCACGCATTTCGATAGAGTTCTCACCAACACCAGCTGTAAAGATGATTGCATCAACGCCATTCATTGCCGCTGCATAGCTGCCAACAAACTTTACAACCTCATATGTAAACATATCCAATGCCAATTGAGCACGTTCATTCCCCTCTTGGGCGGCTTTTTCAATATCTCTAAAGTCACTTGATACTCCAGAAACTCCTAAAACACCTGATTTTTTATTAATGTAAGTATCAATTTCTTCCATAGTCATATTTTCTTTTTTCATCAAAAATGGAATAATAGCTGGATCGATATTACCACAGCGGGTTCCCATCAAAAGTCCTTCTAGTGGTGTGAACCCCATACTGGTATCAACACATTTTCCATTTTCAATGGCAGCTACGCTAGATCCGTTACCTAAATGACAAGTAATAATTTTTAAATCATTATAATCTTTACCCATTAAGTCAGCAACTCGTTGTGACACATACTTGTGAGAAGTTCCATGGAAGCCATAACGTCGAATGCCATATTTCTCATACGCTTCATAAGGCAATCCATACATGAAAGCTTTCTTAGGCATTGTTTGATGAAAAGCAGTATCAAACACTACAACTTGTGGTATTCCTGGCATTAATTCAGTGCAAGCATTAATTCCTGCAATACTTGGTGGGTTATGAAGAGGTGCCATTTCGATACAATCTTCAATTGCCTTTATTACACCTGCATCTACCAGCACAGAGTCAGAAAATTTTTCACCGCCATGAATACCACGATGTCCAATCGCATCAATTTCCTTCATGCTAGAAATGACTCCATGTTTGGCATCAGTTAATGCCTCTAATACTAAGCTAATACCGATTGTATGATTTGAAATATTAGCATTAATAACAACTTTTTCTTTGTCAGCAGGCTGATGAGTTAACACTGCTCCATCTAAACCGATACGTTCAACTAACCCCTTTGCTACTACTGACTCATCATTCATCTCAAATAATTGATATTTGATAGAAGAACTTCCGCAATTCACTACTAAAACTTTCATAATTCAATTCCTCCTCGCATTCTTCTCTTCTTTACTATTCTCTTTATACGATCATACAAGTACTTAAGTTTCGACACAGTACTATTTTTTCCTTTAATTTTATACAAAGTAACTAAAAAAAACTGTTTTTCTATAGTATTAGCAATTTTCTTTTATAAATTACAAAAAGAAGTAGAGATCTGGGTATTTTTATTTATATTTGTAGAGTTTTATCAGTATAATGGATATTATAACTGAATACACAGTTATAATAATCTTTTGAAACTGGAGTGACCATATTATTATGCAAGCAGTTGGTGTTATTGTTGAATACAATCCTTTTCATAACGGTCATAAATGGCATATAGATGCTGCAAAAAAAAGATCTGGCTGTCCCTTTGTCATAGGTGTTATGAGTGGAAATTTTGTACAAAGAGGCGAACCAGCAATGTTTGATAAATGGAAAAGAGCCGAAATGGCAATTCGGGGTGGTGTAGATCTTATTATTGAACTTCCTACTGTATTTGCAGTTCGCAGTGCTCAGTATTTCGCTGCTGGAGGTATTCGTCTTTTGCATTCTTTAGGTATTGTCAGCCATGTTTGTTTTGGAGCGGAACACGCCGACTTGGAACTATTGAATAAAATTGCCACAGCTGCAAATGATGTAAATATCATGAACCAAATGCATATAAACTTGCAATTAGGTAATACGTATGCCTCCGCTTTAGGACAAGCCTTAGAAAAGCAATATAACATTGCGGGCAATATTATATCTTCTTCTAATAATATTTTAGCTGTAGAATATTTACGTGCTATAAAAAAGTTTTCACCGACATTGCAGCCAATTGCAGTTACTAGGCAACTGTCAAAATATAATGATACTACGATTACCTCATCCTTTGCCAGTGCCACGGCCATAAGGCAAGCAATTATAAATCATATGACCATTACTGACGAAATAAAAATGTCTGTCCCTGAAACAACGTCGGAAATACTTTATGACCTTCTGTCCCAAAAGCGTGGACCAGTTACTTTATCTAACTTCTCTTCTATTGTATTAGCCCAATTAAGAATAACAAGTTCTAAACAATTAGAAAAATTACCGAATGTGTCAGAGGGGCTGCATTACAAAATCCGTGATTCTTCTCTATTGGCAGCAAATATAGAGCATTTGTTAGCACTACTAAAAAGCAAGCGTTATACTTATACACGTTTACAGCGTATCCTGATTCATGCGTTATTAGGAGCTACACAGGATCAATTAGCAAGTTTTGATAAAGAAGGTCCTTTATATGCTCGAATTTTAGCCTTTAATCAAAATGGACGTTTACTTTTAAAAAAGATGAACCAAACTAATGCGATACCTCTGATAACTAAAACCACTCATTATCTAAGCAGCAAACAACGTGATACAGATACCCTTACTCCACTGCAACAAATGCTGTCTGTTGACACTTTAGCCAGTGATATTTATAGTTTAGGAATCCCTTCCTCTAGTTGGAATATGGGTGCATGGGATTTTCGTTATCCAGCTCTTTATATTCCAACATAGAATGATTTAATAAATGCTTAATATCTAAAATCATCTTCTCTGCTGCTTGTTCTCCTAGGAGTACGCTTTCATCCATATATTCAAAAGAACTTGGTTGAATATGAGCAACATCTGGCCGAATTAATATATCCCAATTGTGTTGTCGATATTTGAATAACTCCCGTTCCATAATGTCGATTGACTGAATAATGACATCAAAAATATTCGTAATGTTACAAATCGTTCCTGCATGTGCCAAATCTACAGCAATGACAATATCAGCCCCCATTTTTCGCACTATATCAATGGGAGTAGGATTTAGCACTGCACCATCAACGAGTAGCATATCTTCTAAGATAAAGGGCACAAAAAATCCTGGTACCGAAGTACTTGCTCTTACAGCAACAGCTACATTACCTTCCGTAAAGATAATTTCCTTGCCTTGTTTTATATCTGTGGCAACGATAGCTAACGGAATCCTCAAATCCGAAAATTTTTTTCCTTTTGTTAGTAAATGTATAATTTCCAATACTTTGTCACCAGAAACAATTCCCATTTTTGAAATCATAAAATCCATCCAATGGCGAGGTTTCAAGTGTTTCGCTAATCGTAAAATAGTTTCTGGCGTTTGTCCTGAACAATATAAAGCTCCAATTAAGCTACCAATACTACAACCTGCAATGTAATCAATAGGAATTTCTTCCCTTTCTAAAACCTTGAGTACACCAATATGTGCTAACCCTCTTAATCCACCAGATCCAAGAGCCACGCCAATTTTCGGCCGCATCAAACCACTCCTTAGAGCTATTTTATTAATTCCTATCTCATATAGTTATATTATCTCTCATATTTCAATATATATTAAAGACCGCCTGATAGGAGAGGAGATAATTATATGAGAATTTTCGGCAGAGGAAAACGATACCATTCGCGTCTACTAGCATATTTTATGGCGTTTAGTGTAGTCTTTATTACTATTTCTATGGTGAATTACCCAAAAGAAGCATTTGATTCTGCGATTATGGGACTAAATTTATGGTGGACTGTTGTTTTCCCTTCCTTATTACCTTTTTTTATTTTATCCGAACTTCTAATGGGATTGGGTGTAGTTCATTTTATCGGTATTTTACTAGAACCATTAATGAGACCTGTTTTTAATGTGCCAGGAGTGGGAGCTTTTGCTTTATCTATGGGATTAGCTTCTGGATATCCTATGGATGCTGTAATAACAGGCAATTTCCGTAAAAATCGACTCTGTACTGCTGTTGAGGCGGAACGACTATTATCTTTTACTAATACAGCTGACCCTCTATTTATGTTTGGCGCCGTTGCTGTTGGCATGTTTGGGATGCCAGAATTAGGTGCAGTTATTGCACTGGCACATTATCTTTCTAGTTTCCTTGTTGGGATTGTCTTTCGCTTCCACGGCCGCAAGCGAGATGATTATACTAACGAAACAAAAATAGTAAAGGGAAATATCTTACTAAGAGCCTTTCGGGCTCTATACGCTGCTAAACAGGAAGATAAACGCTCTATGGGGCAATTATTGGGCGATTCAGTAAAAAATTCAATGAATACCATCTTATTAATTGGTGGCTTTATTATCCTTTTCTCTGTCTTTTTGCGCATTTTATCTATTATCGGCATTACTGATATATTAGCAACTGTTTTTGCAGGATTATTAGGATTGATCGGCTTCACCACAAATCTTGCTCCTGCTTTAGTGAGCGGTTTATTCGAAATCGATTTAGGTGCACTAGCAGCAAGTCAAGCCGATGGATCGTTACTTGAGAAAACAGTAGTCGCAAGTATAATCATTGCATGGAGCGGCCTTTCAGTACACGGGCAAGTAGCCAGCATCGTTATTGAGTCAGGCATACGAATGTTCCCTTATATGGTAGGGAGGCTTCTGCACGCGATTTTAGCAGCGATCATTACAATATTCTTAATGAAATCTTCCTTTATGAATGCCACACAACTATTTATTTTACCAGTTCTACTAACTCCTAATTCAACGCCTGTTAGTTCATTTCTTACAAGAATTGAACAAGTAAGTTATCAGATTTTAGTATTGTTAAGTATTATGATTGCCTTATCTATTGCGATACACATTATTAGAGAATTATATGGATATATAAGAAAAAAAAGCTATTAATTCTTTAGAATCTATAACACTTATAAGATTTGCAAAACAAAGCAGCCATAAAAATAAGGAAAAACATACTCCTCCTTATTTTTACGGCTGCCTTGCTAGTAAATCTTATTTTATTTCTTTTGTTGTTGGTGAAGTTCACTGTGCCCCTGCTTAACAACTTCTAATGCTTTTTCTAAATTCCCTGAAAGATGCTTAAAAACTTGATCAGCATATACCACTGCATCATCGTGCAAATCGGATGCTTGCTTATGTGCTTGGGTAAGAATCTCGGCACTCTGCTCTTGTGCTTGTTTTGTAATCATATTTTCATCAGTTAGTTTAATTGTATAGCTTTTAGCTTTTTCAACAATATTTTGAGCTTCTTTTTGAGCATCTTCTAAAATACGTTGCCGTTCTTCCATGATCTTACTAGCATCAGAAATTGCTTTTGGCAATGCCTCCCGTAATTCATCAAGCAACCGGACAACATCATCTTCTTCTAAAACTCTTTTATTCGTAAAAGGCACACGTGCAGCATCGATTAATAGTCCCTCTAATTCATCTAATATTCCTTCAATAGTCATAAAACCTCTCCCCATTCGGTATTACTTACAATACATTCTTCATTAAAAATGTTTTGGTGTAAATTCCGTGTATATCACAACGCTAGTGCTATGATAAAGAAAACTTGAATTCAGATGGAGTTTAAACTCCACCTGATCTTACTACACTTATCCTTAGGACTTAGGCCGCTCTTGACTCCCACTTGTAGAAAGTGAGAGTCTTAGAGCGGTTTAGTCATCGGATAAATTAGATTCTTTTAATCCGACTACCAATTCTATCTTCTACACCCTTAGGCACCAATCCTGTTATACAGCCACCAAAGCTAGCCAATTCTTTTATTCCACTTGAACTTATGAATGAATATTCACTACTAGTCATAATAAATACCGTTTCTAACGTCGGATCGATTTTTTTTATTAATAACGCCCGCTGGAATTCATATTCAAAATCACTTAATGCCCGCAGACCTCTAACAATAATATTAGCATTTTGTTGATGAGCATATTCATTCAGTAAACCTGAAAAAGAATCAATGCGAATATTAGGGATATGCTTAGTTGTTAATGTTAATAATTCTACCCTCTCCGCCATGTCAAAAAGAGGTTTTTTGTTAGGGTTATGAAATACGGCTATAATTAATACATCAAATAATTTACTAGCCCTTTCAAAAATATCAATATGACCGTTGGTTACTGGGTCAAAACTTCCTGGACAAACTGCAATGCGCACTATCTAACCTCCTGATTGGTATTATATAATAAAAAACTGATTAATGTTTCTCCATATTTTTCAACACGTCTTAGCTGCAAATGATCCCATTGATTTTTTATTTCTTCATGCTTAGAATGTTCGATAACAAGTATCCCCTTTGGATTTACTATTGCATTTGTTTCAATTTTTTCTAATACTTTTTGAACCAATCCTTTATTATAAGGAGGATCGCAAAAAATTAAATCAAATGAACGACCAGTTCCTGCAAATCGATCTAGAGCCCTTATTACGTCATTTTTAAGAATCTCCGCTTGTCCAATCAATTTAGTACGCTGTGCATTTTCTTTGATGCTTGTAATGCTATCAATGCTGCTGTCAATAAAAACGGCAGCTGACGCACCACGGCTCAATGCTTCCAACCCCAAATTCCCTGTACCTGCAAAAATATCCAGCACCTGAGCATCAACAACAATATCTCCTAGTATATTAAAGACCGCTTCTTTAACTCGATCAGCTGTAGGTCTCGTTCCAAGACCGCGTGGTGCACTTAATTTTATACCCTTGGCACTTCCTGTAATTATTCTCATCTTAAATCACCTATAATCACATCTTTTATTGTAACATATTTTTATAGTATACTACATATTTTTTACTATACAACTATAATACTTTTATATTTTGTATTTTTTGATAGGTCACATATCATCTTTTGTGATTTACAAAACATATGGTATGATTATGTAGTATATTTTCATAACGAGGTGCCTTATTATGTCCAAGAACTTTAAATATTTCGTTCTTATCATCCCTTTCTTTATTGCAGCTACTATTATTTTACATATTTTTCATTGGAGATCGGATCCTATTATGACATGGAAATTCAATACAAATTATTGGTTAACTGTAGTTTTACTTCCTTTAGATAGCCGCCCCCCCTGTACACAATTCGTGGAACAATTAGGTCAAATCGCAGGAATTCGAGTATTACTTCCTCAACCAGAATTATTGGATAACTATAAAACTCCCGCTAATAAAAAGGAACTGCGCATCTGGCTAAAGCAAGTAAGCCCACAGGCAGATGCAGCTATTATTTCAACTGACATGCTAATCCACGGGAGTTTATTAGCATCGCGCCTATCTATGGGAAGCACTGAAGACACGAATGAAGTCCTTGATCTGCTAACCGTTATACACCAAGAAAGTCCCCATTTGAAAATGTATGCTTTTAATATTATTCCTCGATTATTGATTGCGGATAATCAAGAAAATATTGCTTATCAAAAAAATATGTTAAAATACTCAGTAATCAAAGACCAAGTTTATACTTTTGAAAATACTGAAGATATCAATACAATACATTCGTTAGAAAAGCAACTTCCAGCTAATGTTATACAACATTATACCGCTCTATATGAAAAAAATACTACACTAAATCTAACACTAATGAATATGGTAGAACAAGGAATGCTCGCTGGCTTAGTGATTGGGCAAGATGATGGTCAACCCTTTGGCATTCCCAACATGAACAAACAACAATTACAGCATCAACTGTCACAGAAACCTTCACTCGCAAATAAAGTATTCATTACTCGTGGTACCGATGAAGTAGCCATAAGCCTTTTAGGACACATTGCAATGGAATATTCCAACGATCATCCAAAAGTCTTTGTGATGTATTCCAATCACGATGCTGCACAGCTTATTATGCCCTTTATGCCTCATACTGTAGCCAAAACAGTACAGGAAAAAATCAGGATTGCTGGTGCCGTAGAGGTAGAAAAGATAGATGAAGCTGATTTTATTCTTTATGTACATGTTGGTACTACGAATAATCAATCAACATTTTCATCTTCGGCTGAACAAATTAGAAATCTA
The DNA here is from genome assembly GCF_020819555.1 of Pelosinus baikalensis. NCBI lineage: Bacteria > Bacillati > Bacillota > Negativicutes > Selenomonadales > Sporomusaceae > Pelosinus > Pelosinus baikalensis. The sequence goes on along the minus strand of NZ_JAJHJB010000006.1, from coordinate 147,137 downwards.
TTAGATCAAGGCTATCAAGTAGCCTTAGTCGACTTAACAGAGAGTTTTCAAGCTTCTGAAACATTATTACCTGTGTTGTTAGCACAGGAGGTTGATATTCCTAAACTTATTGCTTACGCAGGGTGGAATACTACCAGTAACTCGATTGGAACCGCTGTCACTCAAGCTAGTATCTTTACGAAAGCATTAAAGAAAGAAAGCAACTTAACAGAAGTAATGGCTGTATACAAAGAAAATTTAGAGTTTCTAACAGCAAGGTTCTTAGATGATTTATATTACCAAAAAGAAATTAATCCGTACATTAACAAACAATTACAAAGACGAAAGATAGACCCTTATCATTTACAAACCGCTTATTATCAAACGAATGTTCAAGTGCAAAAAATGATGGTTAGTAAAGGAAAGCATTTATTACGTGAAGGATTAAGAAATTCTCCCATCACAATTCGTACGGATCAAGGATTAGAACAAATTGTTATAACCGACTTAGAGATACAAACCTATTTACCTTGGCAACGTACATTTGAAATATGGATAAAACCAACATTAGCACTCACTGCTATAAAGAAGAGTTAATTGGCGATGGACTTTTAACTTCCTCACCGATCTAAATCACACTATACTTATGACTTACTAAACCGCTCTTAACTCCCGATTGTAGAAGATGGAGTCTAAGATCGCCTTGGTCAGCGATAAAATAAAAAACAACCAGGCTAATGGTTGTTTTCTTTGTTTTCCTTGTTTTCTTTGTTTACCAGTTCGTCCGTCATTATAGCATTCTTCGCGCACCAAGGTATCTTGCTTGATAATAAGGCTTGGATAAAGCTGTTATTATTACTCTTTCTGCAGCAGAGCTGGCATGAATGAACTGATCATTACCAATATATATTCCCACGTGGGATGGACCTGGCTCGTAAGTGCTAAAAAAAACTAAATCTCCAGCTTGTAGCTCAGATACACGGATTGCCAATCCAACTTTAAATTGTTCATCAGCCATACGAGGCATAAAGATACCGTATTGGTTAAAAATATAGTATATAAATCCCGAACAATCAAATCCACTAGGAGAGGAACCGCCCCATTGATAAGGAACGTTAATAAACTTTTGTGCAAAAGAACCAATGTTTTTTTCTGGTCTTCTTGTCATCTGACCTCGACTGCTTATGTTGCCTGTTTTATACTGATGCAGCGCAGCAAGTGTTTGAGCACCTACAATACCGTCAGCCTCAAGGTCGCAGGCTTCTTGAAACCGGATAACGGCATTTAACGTACCAGAACCAAATTTTTCATCAAGTTCTCCTGAGTAAAACCCAAGTTCCTGCAGCTTACTTTGTAATAAATATACAGCTTCCCCAGACATGCCTAATTGCAATTTCAAACTCTGTGCTTCAGCAGAACCATATATGATAAAAAACATTGCGCAGCATACAACTAAACTTATTATATTTTTTGATATTTTTATCATAGATTCTCCTTAAATTTTATTGACATATCTATATTAGATACGTATAATTAATATTCGTGGGTAAAGAATATAATATTATATATTTCTTAATGTATCCATTTACAGGGGCATAGCCAAGTTGGTAAGGCACGGGACTTTGACTCCCGCATCCGTTGGTTCGAGTCCAGCTGCCCCTGCCATTTATAACTTAAAATATAAACCCAATGGCATTCAGTATTTTACTGGATGCTATTTTACTATCTTTTTTTACATAAATATCCCAATTATTATATACTTATAGCTTATTCTAATTTTGAATAAAAGACAAGTCACTCCCTTGCATATTAATCGATATGAAATCACTTAATTGCACATTTATTTTCCATATATAATATTAGCTAAATAATCTAAAAATTCCTTCAATTTATAAAATTTTATTTTTTACTATGATTTGACATAAAATAAAAAGCAGACCTTTAGCCTGCTTTTCAAATGTAATTAATGTTCTTCATTTTTTTCCTTTTTGCTAGTAGCTATTATCATTTCTGCAATACGTTGAGGCACTTCTTCGTAGTGAGAAAAGTTTAAATCAAAATGACCGCGTCCTTGGGTAATAGAACGTAAATCAATCGCATAACGAAACATTTCGGACATGGGAACTTGTGCTTTAATAACGCCAGCTCCTTTAGTAATAGGCTCCATTCCTTGAATTCGTCCACGTTTACCATTTAAATCAGCAATTACATCTCCCATAAAAGAATCTGGTACATTTATATTAACATTACAAATTGGCTCTAATAATGCTGGCTTTGCTTGTAAAGCGCCTTTACGTAAAGCCATTGTACTGGCAATTTTAAATGCCATTTCTGAAGAATCAACATTATGATACGAACCATCATATAGAGTTACTTTTACATCTACCATTGGATAGCCACCTAAAATACCACCTACGAGTGCCTCACGCACTCCTTTTTCAACAGCAGGAATATATTGACGCGGTACAGCTCCACCAAAAATGGAATCAACAAATTCGAAATTAGTCCCCATCGGTAATGGATCTAATTGTAGCCATACATGCCCGTATTGTCCATGACCACCACTTTGCTTTTTATGCTTTCCTTCTACTTTGACAGAACCACGAATAGTTTCCCGATAAGGAACCTTAGGGTCTGATAGGATTACATCTACACCAAATTTACGTTTCATACGTTCTGCCATAATGTCCGTATGTAATTCCCCGATACCACTAATCAATAATTGTTTCGTTTCCACATTTTTTACAACTTTAAATGTTTTATCTTCATCCATAAGACGATTTAAAGCATTTCCAATTTTGTCTTCATCGCCTTTATTCTTCGCTTCAATACTCATCGTAAACATCGGTTTAGGATATGTTATCGGTTCAAAAATCATAGGTTTATCTTTCTCACATAGGGTATCACCTGTTCCTGTCTCCTGTAATTTTGCAACAACAGCAATATCACCAGCATATATAATATTTAAAGGTTCTTGATGTTTGCCACGCAATGTAAAAAGATTTCCAATCCTCTCTGTTTTTTCCTTAGATGCATTATATATCATACTGTCAGGTTTCATAGATCCTGAAAATATGCGTATATAACTAAGACGCCCAACGAAAGGATCCGCAGTGGTTTTAAATACTAATGCTGAAAAACCATCAGAAGCTTTTCTCTCCACAATTTCCTTTGAGACAGGATGAGTCCCTAAGAAACGACTAGCTTCAGAAGATGGAGTATAATCCAATACTGCATTCATAATTTCTTGTATTCCGATATTTTTATAGGCTGCACCGCACATAACAGGAATTATATTTCCTTGAAAGACACCTTTTACTAACCCTATTTTTATTTCGTCATCTGATAATTCTTCTCCATCCAGGTATTTAGCTAAAAGATCATCATCTGACTCGGCGACAACTTCAATCAATTTCTGACGAAGTTCCAAAGCCATTTCTCTTAAATCTTCTGGAATATCTGCCTCTGCTCCTTGAGAGCGTTGACTAGGGGAAGGTAAAATTGCTTTCATTCTTACTAAATCGATAATCCCCTTAAAGTTTTCTTCTGCGCCAATGGGTAGTTGAATTGGCAAAATAATGGAACCAAATTTATCTTTCATCTCCTGAATTACATTATAAAAATCCGCATTCTCACGATCCATTTTGTTAATAAAAACAATACGAGGTAAATTTAGTTCACTAATATATTGCCAAACTTTTTCGGTTTCTACTTCAACTCCTGATGCAGCGCATACTACAACTAAAGTACTATCAACAGCTCTTAATGTACTTTTTACTTCCCCAACAAAGTCAGCATATCCAGGAGTATCAATAAAATTAATTTTATGATCACGCCACTCACACGGCGCTAACGCCGCACTAATCGTTACTTTTCGTTTAATTTCTTCTGGCTCAAAATCTGTGGTCGTTGTCCCATCATCCACACGTCCGATGCGGGTTATGGCTCCTGCATTAAATAATAAAGCTTCAGCAACACTTGTTTTTCCTGCCCCACCATGAGCCACAATGCCCACGCTTCTAAGCTTATCACTTCTGTACTCTTTCAAATTAATTCCCCCTATATTAATTTAGCCTTCTACCCATACTAATTAATATAACTTTTTTTACACTTCTCCGTGAATACTGAACATTCCTTCTTTTCAGTTTATTCATTATAAAAATTAATAACCGCCTATAATAGGCGGTTATTCTTTAATCAGCTTACGAACTTTTACAAAACAGCTGCATAATTTTACGCAGTGGCTTAGGTACTGACATAACATAGATTTTTAAAGGTTTCACCGCGTTCGCCTCCCTCATTACTTAACATGATACACACATTATATATTTATATTGTATGCTACGATAGAGGCATTGGTGTATCTGATATTCATTATTGATTTTGCGCAAGTTCTGCTCGAGATAACATAAAGCATAAATCAGATAACCGATTTAAAGCAATTAAAACTTGTTCGTTTACGTCTTCTTGCTTTGACAATTTAATGGCTTGCCGTTCCCCTCTTCTAGCAGTAGTGCGAGCTAAATCCAAAGCAGCAGCCCCGGCACTTCCACCAGGAATAATAAATTCTTTTAATGGAGGCAGCTTAGCATCAAGTGCATCAATGTATTGCTCCAATTGTTTTACATGAGCTTCCGTAATATAATATGATTCCTTATTAACACTAGCAAGATCTGCCATGACCATCATTAACATTTTTTGTACGCTATAAATAATATCTTTATTATCGTTTTTACAGCACCACACCCTTGCTAATCCTAAAGCAGAGTTAATTTCATCAACTATACCATAAGCTTCTACTCTCAAACTATCTTTGTCAATGCGCTCTCCCGTCAATAAACCTGTAGTTCCTTTATCGCCAGTTTTTGTATATACTTTCATGGAAAATCTCCTCCTTAAATCTTATAGTAGTCTAAAGCTTCATTTAGAACGTCAAAGGATGAGCATAACTAACACTTCACCGTTTTACTTACCCTACGCTTATAGTTATGTTCATCCTTTACCTGCATGGCTATAGATGGCTGTTTTTCAAAGAGAAACCTTATAAATAAAGTTCTTTCTCAGTGAAAAAATTCTTAATTTCTCTTTCTGCACTTATCAAACTATCAGAGCCATGAATGATATTTTTTCTAATATTTAACGCGAAATCTCCACGAATCGTACCTGCTGCAGCATCAATAGGATTAGTCGACCCCATCATAAATCTTGAAGCTTTAATCGCATTTTCTCCTGCTATTACCATAGCAATAAGAGGACTAGAGGTAATAAAATCGACTAATTCATGAAAAAAGGGTTTATCAGTGTGTTCATAATAATGAATTTCAGCTTGCTTCCTGGTTAATTGCACCATCTTTATTGCAGCAATTTTAAAACCACGTTTTTCAAAGCGATCAATAATTTGCCCACATACACCTTTAACGATAGCATCAGGTTTTAATAGAAGTAAGGTCTTTTCCATGAGTATCACCTCTTCAATTTCTTAACGATAATGTAATGATTCTTTATAATAATTAAGAGCAGATTGCCTAATATTTTCAATTTCCTCTTCGGTTACTGTTCTGATCACTCTTCCTGGTGCTCCCATCACCAAAGAATTAGGAGGAATTTTTTTATGCTCTGTGATGAGGCATCCTGCACCGATAATACAATTTTCTCCGATATCTGTATAACTTAATATAGTAGATCCCATACCTATAAGGCAATTACTGCCTATATGACAAGCATGTAAGATAACTCCATGACCAACAGTAACATAATCTTCAATAATCGTTTCATAGTCATGCATTGCATGAATCGTGGAGTTATCCTGTATATTCGTAAAGCTGCCAATACTGATAGGATGAACATCACCGCGTATTACAGTATTAAACCAGATACTGGCATGGGAGGAAATTGTAACATCACCTATAATATATGCGCCACCAGCCAAAAATACATTATCATCAATTTGAGGAACGGTTCCCTTATAAGGTATTACATTATCTTTCAACATTTAATTCACCAACTTATCATATGTCGTAGCATCTAACTTCTTTATGATTGCCATTAATAACTCGATTGCAGACTGGTAATCATCCCGATGGATAATACTGTGATGACTATGTATGTAACGTGTAGGGATACTCAATACCAAGCTAGGTACTCCCTTTGCATGAACATGAATGCGCCCAGCATCCGTCCCACCCCCTTCTGTAAATTGCAGTTGATAAGGAATTTGATTTTCATTAGCAATTTCAATAACGAAATCACGCAATTTTGTATGTGGAATCATACTAGCATCATAAATGCAAATCGCAACACCTTTACCTAACTTACTCGATGCCTGATCTTCAGAAATACCCGGTGTATCCCCAGCAATACAAGTGTCAATTGCGAATGAAAGATCTGGATTGACAACACCTGCACTAGTCGTTGCGCCCCGTAAACCAACTTCCTCTTGGACAGTTCCTACCCCATATACGGTATTTGAATGTTTTTCTAAAGCAAGTTGTTCCATAACCTCCGCCATTATGGCACAACCAATTCGATTATCCCAGGCTTTAGCCATTAAAAGTTTTTCATTTGCCATAACAGTAAATTCACTATATGGAACAATCGCATCACCAGGACGAATTCCAAATTTAACTTTAGCCTCTTCTTCACTACTAGCCCCAACATCAATATACATCTCACGCTTTTGTACAACCTTCTTGCGATCTTCTGGAGTCAGAACATGAGGCGGCTTACTACCAATAACACCTGGAATATCGCCTTTGGCAGATAGTAATGTAACTTTTTGCCCTAGCATGACTTGTTCCCACCAACCACCTAAAGTGACAAATTTAATAAAACCTTCTTTAGTAATATTTTTTACCATAAATCCAATTTCATCCATATGACTAGCTAACATAATTTTAGGCCCAGATTGTTGACCTTCTTTTTCAAATATGATACTGCCTAACTTATCATAGGATACCGTTACATGATTATTAATTTTTTCTAACAGTAAATCCTTTACACGATGCTCAAATCCGGATACTCCAGGAACCTCCGATATTTTCTTTAACCATACTAATGTCTTATCCACAATATCCTCCTTTATTTCTATAAGTGTACTTTCAAAACAACTATACATTCACTATTGATAAACCCATATAGTGAAGTAGTCTAGCCATGGCGAATTAATCGTTATTCTTATTTTTCAATGATTCCGACTATAATATCTTTTGTTGCTATACATACACCCCAAAAAGGAAACGAGTTTCTCCTGGTATTGTTTTCTATTTCTCATAATAAAATTCCTCTTTTGCCTACTTTAATTCATAAAAGGGCTAATTAAATGTACTCACTAAATCCCTACTTCATTCTAAATCGTAAAAAGGTTATCCCATTGCTAGGATAACCCAATCAAATTTGTATCTTATATTGATTCAACAATTAAATATGATGATTATCCACATTAAAACATTGATAGGACTTTAAATTACGGATTGCTACCAATGCCTTTCCAATAAGTTGACCAACATCTCCAGTGTTGTCCTCTAAGTTGCAAATTTTTTCGCAACTTTCCAATAAGTCATTTTTATAGATTACGTAATTGGGTATCCTCTCTTCTTTTGTAATATCTTCGATACGATTAAGTATGGTAATAACTGCAGAATAGCATAATAGCCTTTCCATATTATTTTCCTTTTTGAGATTACGCACTAAGACCTCAATTTGTTCTAAAGCATTTTTAATTATCATCTGCAACTCTCTCTTCCTTCTAATTTGTATGTACAAAATTCGGCGAGAAGTTATAAACTCCTGCACACATACCTAATGTCGCTTGGGAATATCTTAAGAAGGAAAAACAAATAAATGTTGCTTTCCTTTAACTAAGATTATTTGTTCAATTATCACCTACTCCGCCTAGTAAGCATACAATGTAGTAAGTCACAAGACTACGCATGAAAAAAGGAGGAATAATTATGGGCTTCGGGTTTGGAGGTAATGGCAACGGCTGTGGTGGTAATTGGTCTATTATTATCATCATCATCATTTTGTTATTTTTCTGCTGTTCATCTGATGATTTTTCCTCTTGCTGATATTTTTAAAATTACTTTAGGAAATCTAATTTATACAATGAAAAAGGTACTTTACGCAAAGCATAAAGTACCTTTTTTCATTGTATAACCCAGTCTTTCTATTGTTTTTCAATTATGTCGATTATTTCTTCTAGATTACTTTTATTAAATTGATATTTAGCACTACAAAAAGGGCAACAAACTTCAGCTTCTCCATCCTCAACTAAAATATCGTTGATCTCTTCTACACCAAGACTAACCAGCACTTTCTGCACCTTTTCCAAGGAACAAGTACATTTAAATTCCAAAGGAACTTCTTCATAAATGGTAACTGATAAGCCAGCAAAGATTCGATTTATGATACCAGCTGCATCTAATCCCTCGCTTATCAATTGGGAAATGGGTGGTAATAAAGCTATATTTTTTTCAATTTTACTTAAAACCTCATCATCAGCATTAGGTAACGCTTGTACCATAAATCCTCCAGCCGCAGTAACAATCATATCTGGCTGCACTAAAACACCTAAAGCTACTGTTGACGGAGTTTGCTCTGATACATATAAGTAATTAGTAATATCTTCAGCTATTTCACCACTCACTAATTCTGCACTACCTGTAAAAGGCTGCTTTAAACCTGTAAATCGAGTAACAGATATCTGCCCCTTACCAACAGCATGACCAACATCTAACTTCCCCTCTCGTAAGGGTAAGTGGGCATGTGGATTTTTAACATACCCACGAACGCTTCCATTAGCATGAGCATCAGTAACAACCTCACCTAGAGGACCATCTCCACTAATTTTTATTGTAATGCTCTCATCTGTTTTAAGATTTGCAGCTAATAATAGAGCTCCAGTCATAGTCCGCCCTAGAGCAGCAGCTGCTACCGGATAACAATCATGGCGTTTTCTAGCCTCTTCTACTAGGGTTGTAGTCACCGCGGCAAAAGCCCGCACTCCACCCACTATAGTTGCCCTTGTAATATGGTCCCCCATGATTTCCCCCCCCCTTTATAACCTTTCTGACATTAAAACTTGCCCACTCATAGCATCTAAAACCTCAATAGTATCTCCTGCTAACCTAGCAAATGTACCAAGTCCATCGGCTCTCTTGGACATCGCTGGCGATCCTGGATTCAAATACACAATGTTATTATTTTTTTCCAGTACTGCTACATGAGTATGCCCTGTGATAAATAAATTGGCCTTAAACTTGATTGCCATTTCCTTCTTAGCATCATCTGTAAGATTATGTCCATGCGTAGCAATAATACGTAAGCCATCTACCATCGTATAAGTGTAGGGTGACTGTATGGGCATATTTAATACCATGCTATCCACCTCAGCATCGCAATTACCACACGCTGCTATAATGGGAATAGGACAATCATTCAGTACATTTGCTAATTGCTTAGGATTGTATTCTGCCGGAATATCATTTCGTGGACCATGATATAGTATATCTCCAGCATGAATAATAAAATCACACTGTGTAAAATATTTATCATAAATTGTTTCCCATGTTTTTGCACAACCATGAGTATCACTGATAATACCAATATTCATGTAATCACTCACCATTTCCCTGGAAATATTTTACTTTTATTATATTTGCCTTAATAAATTAGCCATTTCAATAGCGGTTACTGCAGACTCAAAACCTTTATTCCCTGCTTTCGTACCTGCTCTTTCGATTGCTTGTTCAATGCTTTCTGTGGTAAGAACACCAAAGATAGTAGGAACACCTGTAGCCATACCAACGTGAGCTACTCCTTTAGATACTTCTGCACAAACATAATCATAATGACTAGTACTTCCTCTTATAACAGTACCTAAGCATATCACAGCTTGATATTTATTGCTGTTAGCCATTTTCTGTGCTACTAAAGGTATTTCAAATGCACCAGGTACCCAAGCAACTTCGATATCCTCTTCCTTTACACCATGTCTTTTAAGACCATCTAAAGCTCCATCTAACAGCTTACTGTTTATAAACTCATTGAATCTCGCCACTACAACACCAATTTTTAATCCTTCAGCTACTAATTGTCCTTCAATAAATTTTACCATATTCTTATTCCTCCCCATATTGTTTAAGTAAATGCCCTAACTTTACTTTTTTAACAGATAAGTAACGTTGATTGAATTTATTCGCTTTAATTTCCACAGGTACTCTTTCCGTAATCGTTAATCCATAACCTTCTAAACCTGCTCTTTTTTTAGGATTATTCGTAAGCAGCTTAATACTTGTTAACCCTAAATCGACTAATATTTGAGCTCCAATCCCATAATCTCTGAGATCAGGTGCAAAACCCAATATTTCATTTGCTTCTACTGTATCCTTACCCTGATCCTGCAATGCATAAGCACGAATTTTATTGGCAAGACCAATTCCACGACCTTCTTGGCGCATATAAACCAGGACCCCTGCGTCTTCCTGACTAATACGTTTTAATGCATTATCTAGTTGTTCGCCGCAATCACAGCGCAGTGATCCTAATACATCACCCGTTAAGCATTCTGAATGTATGCGCACTAGTACATTTTCTTTACCTGCCACTTCACCTTTCACTAAAGCAACATGACATTGATTATCTAATTTGCTCTCATAAGCAACTAATTGAAAATCGCCATATTTAGTTGGCATTTTTGTTTCTGCACCGCGTATGATAAATGATTCATTAGCCTTCCGATACTTAATTAATTCTGCAATGGAAATGATCTTCAGATTATGTTTCGCAACAAATTCCAGTAGGTCTGGAACTCTAGCCATTCTGCCATCATCATTCATAATTTCGCAAATTACACCTGCAGGGTAACATCCAGCTAACTTTGGTAAGTCAACTGCGGCTTCCGTATGCCCTGCACGTCTTAAGACCCCGCCTTCTACATACCGCAATGGGAAAATATGACCTGGTCTTCTAAAATGTTCTGGGAGAGCATTGGGGTCTAACATAGCCCTAATCGTTTCTGCTCTTTCATGGGCTGAAATACCTGTTGTCACAGTATGTGCATCAACCGATACTGTAAAAGCAGTACAATTTGGATCCGTATTGTCACATACCATCGCACCAATACCCAGTTCGTCCAATTTAGAACCAATAACTGGCATACAAATAAGCCCACGTCCATGAGTCGCCATAAAATTAATAGCCTCAGGAGTCACTTTATCAGCAGCCATTAATAAGTCGCCCTCATTTTCTCTATCATCATCATCAACTACCACGATGATTTTACCATTTTTAATGTCTTCAATTGCTTCTTCAATCGTATTAAATTTCATGTTCATTCCTCCAATTTATAGTGTAAACCCATTTTTCTCTAGAAAATTCATGTTAATAGCAGAAGTTTTAGATTGTTGTTGAGCCGAGTCTAAATTTAGCAGCTTCTCTACATATTTTCCAATAACATCCACTTCTAGATTTACGACATCCCCCGTTTTCTTAAATCCTAATGTAGTGGCAGAAGCGCTATGAGGTATTAATGATACACTAAACCAATCCTGTCCATAATCTACGATAGTGAGACTGATACCATCAATTGCAATAGAACCTTTTTTTACAATATAGCGCATAACCTCGGAACCAGCCTCTATTTTAACAATTACGGCATTATCATTATTATCTTTAGTTCGAATGATTCCAATACCATCAATATGCCCGCTTACAATATGACCGCCAAAGCGATCACCAATACTAAGCGTTCTCTCAAGATTTACCTTAGAACCAATTTGTAAACTTGCCAGGGCTGTACTATCCACTGTTTCTGGCATAACATCAGCCGTAAAGTAATATGCATCATATTCAACTACCGTAAGACAAGTTCCATTAACAGCAATACTATCGCCTAATTTAACATCTTGTAAGACCTTATTTGCCGCTACCGTTAAACGCACAGATTTTACACCACGTGCAATGGCTTTGACTTTACCTAATTCTTCCACAAGTCCGGTAAACATCTCGTCCCTCCCGGTTACGCAGATATGCGCTAATTAATATATCTTCTCCAATTGCTTCCATATGTATATCTTCAAATCCTTTGGCGTCATTTACATCAGCTATCCCTTTTCCGCCAACTGGACCTGGAGCATCCACACCACCAATTATTTTAGGAGCAATAAACCAATTGATTTTATCAACCAAATTATCTTCTAGAACAGAAGCATTGATGGCAGCTCCACCCTCAATCAAAGTACTCGTAATTTGCTGCTCACCTAATATCTTAAATAAATGAGACAAATTCACACCAGCCGTCGTTTTCTCACACTCGATTACTTCCACACCATAAGCTCTAAGAGCATCAATTTTTTCTTGAGGTGCTTTATCAGTAACAGCAATCATGGTTCGCGCTAATCCATCCGTAACGACATTAGAATGAATTGGTGTGCGTGCCATACTGTCAACGACCACACGAATAGGATTTTTCCCCTGATACGCCAGACGAGTAGTTAAAGTGGGGTTATCAGCGAGCACTGTACCAATCCCGACTAAGATAGCATCATAAGTATCTCGTAATTGATGAACATAAATTCGTGATTCTACCCCTGTGATCCACTTAGAATGTCCTGTATAAGAAGCAATTTTCCCATCTAAAGACATGGCACTTTTCAAAAGTACAAAAGGCTTTTTCGTAGAAATCCATTTTATAAACGTTTCATTTAGCTTTGCTGCTTCCTTTGCCAAGACACCTTCTATTACTTCAATCCCAGCCTCACGTAACTTAGAAATACCTTGCCCGGCTACTAAGGGGTTAGGATCTGTCATGGCAATAATTACTTTTTTAATACCAGCTGCAATTAAAGCTTCCACACATGGTCCTGTTCTGCCATGATGAGAGCAAGGCTCTAATGTAACATAGATACTGGCATTATAGGCTAAATCTCCAGCTTGCTGCAATGCATTAATTTCAGCATGGGGCGTACCAGCCTTTCTATGCCATCCTTCGCCAACCACTCGCCCATCACGAACAATCACCGCTCCAACCATAGGATTGGGACTGGTACGACCTTTAGCATACTGAGCTAAAGCTAATGCCTGCCCCATATACTTTTCATCCATAATTGACCCTCCAAAAAAATTAAGCTGTTAAAAAAGTTTAAAAAAACTTTTTAACAGCCTCATAGAACATTAGAATGCAACATTGATTAAGCCTTATATAAGACTTAAATCATCACCTTTTTCCATCCAGACTATACTGTCGGCTCCGGAATTCCACCGGATCAGCCATACGGCTCGCGGGCTAATCACCGCCGGTAAGGAGTTAAAAGATCGCTCTTTTTCACCTTGCCCCAAAGGCTTACTTATTCAATTACTGTATATGTTACCAGCATTAAGGGAAATAATCAAGTCCCTCTAATTTCACAAATCGCTTTTTTTATGTCATCTGCCTGATATATCGCAGAACCTGCTACTAAAATATTGGCACCTGCAGCTACAACTTCTCTAGCCGTTACTGGATTTATGCCTCCATCAACTTGTATATCGACCTTCAGATTACGTTCATCAATCATTTTTTTTAGTTTCGCTATTTTATGAATCATACTAGGGATAAATTTTTGACCGCCAAATCCCGGATTTACAGTCATTAATAAGACCATATCCACTTCTCCAAGTACTTCTTCGATTGATGATAGCGGTGTTGCCGGATTAAGGGACACTCCCGTTTTTAGCCCTAGTTCTCGAACACATTGCAAGATTCTATGCAAGTGTGGAGCTGTTTCAACATGGATTGTTAAAAGATCGGCTCCTGCTTTAGCAAAGGGTTCAATGAAATCTTGAGGATTATTAACCATTAAATGTACATCAAATAACAATGTAGTAACCTTACGAATCGCAGCTACAACAGGTGGCCCAAAAGTAAGATTCGGCACAAAATGACCATCCATTATGTCGATGTGCAACATATCAGCACCTGCTGCCTCTACTAGTTTTATATCTTCAGCTAATTTCGAGAAATCGGCTGAAAGAATCGATGGTGAAATTTTAATCATACTATTTAAAATCCTTTCTTCTTATCTTGAATTTCTGCCAATATTTCAGTATAGGAATGATAGCGTTGCTCCTGAATACGCCCCTCTGTCACTAACTGCTTTACAGCACACTGAGGCTCTTTTAAATGTAGGCAAGTATTAAATTTACACTCATGCACAACGGCTGCAATTTCAGGAAAATAATACATCAGTTCATTTTTTTTCACATTCTCAAACTCAGTAAAGCTAAAACCTGGTGTATCTACTACAAATCCGCCACTAGAAAGAGGTAACAATTCAGCAAAGCGAGTCGTATGTTTACCACGTCCTATCTTTTCACTGACTTGACCAGTTACCAATGTAAGACCCTCTTCTACAGTATTTAAGATCGTAGATTTACCAGCCCCAGAGGGACCGGCAAATACGCTAATCTTCCCAGATAGCTGATTACGTAATTCTTCTATGCCAACACCCATCTTAGCAGATATCGTAATAACACAATAGCCAATGCTACGATATAGTTCGAGAATTGGTTTTAATTCCTCACTATCTGCTAAATCAATTTTATTAATACAGATGACAATATCTAAATCTGACATTTCAGCCAATACTAAAAATCGGTCTATTAATATGGTATTGATATCTGGGCTTACTGCTGCAAAAGTGATGATCACTTGATCGATATTCGCAATCATCGGTCGTTGCAGCATACTACGACGCGGTAAAATCTTTTCAATGATTCCCTTGCCATTTTCTGTTATATTATACTCTACTTCATCCCCTACTAGAAGAGAAAAGCGCTCTTTCTTAAAACGTCCTCGCAAAGTACACATTGTTACTTTCGCATTGGTCTTCACATAATAAAAACTATTATATGTTTTCAATATCACCCCATGCTGCACTTTTTTGCCTCCTGTTATATTGTTTGCTCTTGCAACAATACACCATTTATATATACTTGTACTCTTACTTGTCCTACACCATCAACTGTTTTTTCAACCTTATCACCAGGCTTGTGTACATTTTCATAAACTACACGCCGTCCATTTGTATCTGTTATGACGATTTGTACAGCTTGCCGTATTGCTCCTTCAGGAACAGTGATCTGCACTACAGCCTTTTTGGTAGCACTAGTATTTCCCTTGGCAACCGTTAAGTCAACGGCTGCACCTTCTGTAATCTCAGCAGCAGGACTGGGGTTTTGTCCAATAATCGTCCCAGAAGGATATTTGTCACTCACTTCTTCTGTTACTTTACCAACCTTTAATTTTAAACTTTCAAATTGAGTATTTACAGTATTAATTGGCGTTCCACGGAAATCTGGCAAAGCAAATTTGCGCGGACCAGCCCCTTTACTTACAACAAGATCAATCGCTGTATTTTTATTAACCTGTGCAGGTGGCCGCGGCTGCTGATTAATAATAACATCAACAGGCGTATCAGCATTAAACTGCTCATCAATTCTCCCTACCACAAGTCCTGCATTTTTAATTTGCAGCTCTGCATCTCGCCGACTAAGTCCTCTAAGATCAGGAACTACAGTAATTTCGCCACCCTTACTAACGACAAGATTAATCATACGCTGCTCTTTTACAATATTTCCAGCATCTGGAGATTGGGAAATAACATGTCCGGCTGGTATTTTATCACTAAATGCTTCGGATACATTCACTCGCAAGTTTTGATCTACTAAAAGACTGCGGGCAACCTCAACTTGCTTACCAATAACATTAGGCACAGTAACTTCATTGTTGCTCCAGAACTTACCAAATGCGAAAAAGGCACCTATCATAAAACCAAATAGCAGTAATAATACCAGTCCCCATACTACTCGTTTGGAATGATTTTTTTTCTGCAAATTATTATTATCCACTTCTAGCGCAGTCCCCGAATTGGCTTGAGATATAATGGGCTCATCTAAACGTGGCAATATCTGTGTGGGAAAATCTCCTCTTGATAAGCGTCGCGTATGATCATCTCTGAAATAATTCTGTACGGACTTTAAGTCCGTAATCATTTCACCAATATCATTATAACGATTAGATACATCTTTAGCCATTGCCTTTAATACAATAGCTTCTAACAATGGCGGTACCTCTGGTTTTAATTCTCGTATAGGACGAGGCTCTTCTTGTAAGTGCTTCAATGCAATACTAATCGGTGTCTCACCATTAAAAGGCACTGTACCTGTCAGCATTTCGTAAAGAACTACCCCTAAAGAATAAATATCAGACTTTGCTCCAACTGCAGTTCCTTTCGCTTGTTCTGGCGAAAAATAATGCACCGATCCAATAATCGTCGCGGTATGATGCATCGTCACAGAACTTACAGCTCTTGCAATACCAAAGTCTGTAACTTTAATACGTCCTGCACGAGTCATAAGGATATTATGAGGCTTTATATCACAATGCACTAAATTATTTTGATGAGCGTGTTCTAATGCTTCTGCAATATCTGCAGCAATTCTCACGGCCATTTCAATCGGCAGTGGCTCTCGCAAAATACGTTCCTTAAGAGTTTCACCTGAAATATATTCCATAACAATATAATGTACTTCATCATCTTTGCCAACATCATACATATTCACAATATTATGATGGGATAGTCGGGCAGCAGCCTGCGCTTCGCGACGAAAACGAGTAACAAATTCTTCATCATTAGCAAATTGCGAGCGTAGCACTTTTACAGCTACAGAGCGATCCAATAGTTTATCATGAGCACGATAAACATCAGCCATACCGCCGCCGCCAATATGTTCCAAAATAGTATATCTTTTATCAAGAGTTCGATCAATCATGGTGAACTATCACCTCCTTATTGTAATGCCGCCTTAAATACTTGACGAGCCATCGGCGCTGCAATGCTTCCCCCAAATCCAGCGTTCTCAACAATTACCGCAATTGCAACTTGGGGATTATCTGCTGGTGCAAAACCAATAAACCAAGCATGAGAATCGCCTTGGGAATTCTCTGCTGTACCAGTCTTACCTGCTACTAATACTCCTGGCAAAGAGGCCGCTGTACCTGTACCATTGCGAACTACCTTCACCATCATCTTATTAATTTCATCAGCCAATTGAGGAGTTGTGGGAGTAAGCCATTCTTCAGGTGCAAACGTTTTTATAAGACTTCCATCTACGCCTGTTATTTTGTCAACAAGATAGGGTCTCATAATTTTCCCCTCATTTGCGAAACTGCTTGCTAACATAGCCATCCGCAAAGGAGTAACTAATAAACTTCCTTGTCCAATACCTGTTTGCGCTAGATCTCCATCTCCTAAAGAGGAAAAATCAGGCAAATGAGAAGCAACTTCTTGCAATTCTTGACCAACAGAACGCTTAAATCCAAATCGCTCAAAGGTATTTTCCATTTTTTTATACCCTAATTTTAAAGATAATGTACCAAAAAATACATTGGACGAAACAGCTAATGCTTCTTCTAAATTAATATTCCCATAAGCTTCCAAATGGCTTTCTTGTAAAATATAGTCTGGTGGAATCTTTAAAGCCGCTTCACAATATATTTTTTCTTTTAAATCGATTACCTTTTCCCTGCGTGCTGCCTCTGCAATCATAACCTTAAGCGTAGACCCTGGAGGATATAATCCCTGGGTTACTCGGTTTAATAAAGGACTGTTTTTATCAGTAGAAATACGTTTCCATTGCTGATCAATTTCATTGGGGTCAAAGCTTGGTTTGCTTACCATCGCTAATATAGCTCCTGTATTAGGATTGATCGCCACAATTGCACCTTTATGATTACCAAGTGCTTTATAGGCTGTTTCCTGCACAGTAGCATCCAATGTTAACACCACATTATTACCAGACCTGTTCGTAAATAAATGGCTTACAGCACCTAAATGAGCAATGGAGGTATTATTTCCTGTTAAGTCACTATTGAAAGTACTCTCAACACCACTCCGACCATAGGTAATACTATCATAGCCCACTACCTGAGCAGCAATTGATCCATAAGGATATTCCCGTTTAAAACTATCTCCTACTTTTTTACTATATGCTAGCTTTTCACCACTCTTATCGAGTATCATACCCTGGGGAATCATACGAGAAGCTTCAAGAGTACGGCGATTTAAGGGATGCGCTATTAAAAAATCACTTTGAACTATTTGAATATAAGTTAAATAGAAAAGTAAAACAACCAATAAACTTAATAGTCCAAAAGCAACCTTACGAATATTCTTAGCCAAATCATTCATGTCATTTCGCATCGTAGCCTCTCACTTCCGATATGGAAAATAACATACCGAGTAAAATAAAATTAGAAACAATGGAACTCCCGCCATAGCTAATGAAAGGTAAAGTAATACCTGTTAGAGGGAAAAATTTAATGACACCAGCAATAATTAAAAAAGTCTGCAACGCCATGGAAACTGCTAGTCCAGCAGCAACCATCATACTAAAGGGCATTAAAGACAACAAAGATGTTCGAAAGGCACGGTAAATCATAAGGATATAAAGCAAGATGACAGCTCCCGCACCGATAAGCCCCATTTCTTCTCCAATCGCTGCAAAAATAAAGTCTGTATGAACCTCAGGAATCATCGTAGGAAATCCATAAGTGAGACCACTTCCCATGATTCCTCCCGATCCTAAAGCAAACAAAGATTGAACAATTTGATAAGCCCCGCCCGAGGGATCACTCCAAGGATTAAGCCAAATATCAACTCGCAGTTGAATATGAGAATATAAATTGTAACAGATTACAGAACCAACTAGAAATGAGATCATGCCAATTATCACATAACTGGATCTGCCGCTAACCATATATGTCATGATAATGGCAAGACCAAAATATAATAAAGCGGCACCCATATCCCGCTGCAAAACAAACATTAACATTCCAAGACCCCACACTGCAATAAGAGGTGCAATAAATCTTGGATGGGGCAATACAAAGGGGCCATAATGCTTCGTAGCAAGAGTAAGTAATTCCCGCCTCTCACTCAAATAGGCTGCTAAAAACAATACGATAAAGATCTTTGCAAACTCAGAAGGTTGAAACCGAACAGGTCCCATGATGATCCAATTCTTATTCCCGCCAATGTCTACTCCAAATAGTATCGCTGATAATAATAATCCAACACCAATAAAACCACAGATATATTTAAAGTAAGCTATTTGTTCTAATCGCTTAGCAAGAATTGCTGAGATTAGAAAAGCACTTAAGCCCACACCTACCCACATCACTTGCAGCATGAAAAGCTCTGGTTTAAGTCTCAAAATGATAATTAGCCCTATTCCAACTAATAAAGATGCCAAAGGTAAAAACAAAGGATCACCAGTATGTCCAACTTTGCATAATACTACATTGGCAGCCATAAATCCGGCAAAGATGAAAGCGACTGCCCCTAGGGTCTGGTAATTTAGAACACCATGAGCTAAGTTAACTGCTAAAATGCCATTTAACATAATTATACCTGCAACTACAAGCAAGTTACGCTCCAGTTGTCGTGTGTTAATCATGCCTATCTGTCCTCATTTTTTAACAAGATCACAGTAATATTATCAAACCCACCAGCATCTTTAGCCTGATTTACTAATTGTTCTACAATAGAAGAAATTTCACAATCTTTTCTCTGCATTAGAGTACAGATATTCTGCTCACTGACCATATTTGTTAGCCCATCTGTACACATTAATACAATATCACCTGGCTTCCATTGTACAAAACCAGTATCAACTGTAATAAGGCAACTAGTACCAACTGCACGAGTCAACAAATTCCTTTTAGGATGAACATAGGCCTCATCTCTAGTTATATTACCACTTTGGACCAATTCCCAAACTAAGGAATGATCATTTGTTAGTTGATTAAGTTTTCCATTACGCAATAGATACATACGACTATCACCAACATGACCCCAGTATATTGTATCTCCATCTATATAAGAAGCTGTGACAGTAGTACCCATACCACTGAACTCTTCTTTAGACAGTGCCATTTGATATATTGAGGTATTCGCCTGTATTATCGCGTCTTTTAACAATATTTCAAGATTATCCTTCCCCACATGCTCTTGAATATAACCATTAACTGTACTTATTGCAAGCTTACTTGCAATTTCTCCAGCCACATGACCTCCCATGCCATCCGCCACAATAAATAAATGCGGCGGATCACAGATATAGCTATCTTCATTTGTTTCTCTAACCAACCCAATATCAGAAATTACATGTGCTAGCAATACCCCTCACCCCTTAAAGCTAAATGTTACCGCTCCAATTTTAATTAAATCACCATTTTTCAATAAAGTCGCCTCCACTATAGGCTGACCATTTAAATACGTTTTATTGGTACTGTTCAAGTCTGTCAGCAAATATCCCTGCTGTCCTTTATTAATACTGGCATGTTCATGAGATACAAATGAATCATCAATGATAATTCCATTTTGTTCATTACGTCCAAGGTATGTAATATCATCTAAAGAAAAACTATTCTGGGATAATTTGATGTGTCCGCTATCAACAACAAGCAGATTAGCCCGCTTATGAAAATTAGATTGATTACCTTCATTTCCTATAGATAATTTTTTTTGTCCTGATCGGTCTAAATCAGTATATATAATTTTTATGACTTTGCTTAAAAAATAATAGATTAATCCTAGCAAACTATATTGTAATACTATTCCAATATAGTTGAAAAAAGCCTCCTTATTGGGCATTTAATTCACCTCATATAAAATAACAGTATTACCTATTTTTATATGATCACCATTTTCTAATTCTTTACGCATAATCCGATGATCATTAACATATGTGCCATTAAGGCTTTTAGCATCATATAAGATGTGATTTTTATCCTCTACGATCACATAAGCCTGTAAACGAGATGTATTTAAATCCGTAAGTGGTAATTCATTACTGGCCCGTCGACCAATATTCACTCGATTGTTCTTTACATCAACTTTTACTCCTATATCAGGTCCTTCCAAAACTTTTAATGTCCCTAATAAACATGGCTCCTTACCCATCATATTACATTCTACTTTATCAAACACACGAGTATCCGACTCAAGATGACATCCAGGATCTTCACTTTCCAACTTATTTTCTTCTGGCAGTGGTTCACTAAAGAAACTAACCACGCGAAAATTACCTTTTGTAATCCCTATATCCTCATTAAATTCGATTACAGGTGTACCGATAATCGTATATTGCCTTTGCTCTGCCTGACCTGCTATGTAAAGGGATAACTCTTTGCAAATCGTCTGGCTATAAGAAACGATTCGACTGTAATCTGCATTATTTAAATAAACGATGTATAAATTAGGAACATAGGTTTTAGAAATACCCACTGTTTTTTCATCATCCATTGTCCTAACTAATTGCTTACCAATTTCAATAGGCTGTAACCCACTGGAAAATTTATTATTAAAAAAGCCTTCAATATATTTTTCAAACATATTTTCTAAACTTCTTACAAACTTCATGTCATTACCTCACCAATAATTTAATCTATTTTATTATACGTTATATTATCAGCATAGTCAAAATAAGGTAATATTATCCCATTTTATTTAAATCAGTAACATAAAAAAGACCTGGCTTGTACCAAGTCCTTATTTGGCAGGTATAGACCTCAACTATTTCCTTAGAACAAAATTATATGCTAATTTTGCTTATAAGAAAGTCAAGATACTATTTATTTTTGCTTAGCTTTTAATTTTCATTTAAAACTTTATTTCGAAGCTGCCCACAGGCAGCACGTATATCTGTTCCCATTTCACGACGAACTGTAACGTTAATTCTTCTTTCAAGAAGAATCTTCTCAAAGTGTTGAATTGTTTTGCTGTCAGGTCGTAATAATCCACGCTCAATTACTGGATTAACGGGAATCAAATTGACATTGGCCAGACGTCCCCTCATCAAAATCGCCAACTCTTTAGCATGTTCTATCTTATCATTCAGATCTGCAATTAATATATACTCGTATGTCACTCGCCTGCCTGTTTGTTCGGCATAAAAATCGCCTGCAGCCATGACCTCCGGTAGGGAATAGCGATTATTAATTGGCATTAACAAAGAACGTAATTCGTTATTCGATGCATGCAGAGAAATAGACAGCGTCAACGGCAATCCCTCTGCTGCTAATCTGTTTATTTCTGGCACTAAACCAGATGTAGATAATGTTATGCCTCGATAACTTAAGTGAAGGCTATATTCGGCATGGCATAATTTAATGAATTTTAAAACATTGTCATAATTGGCCAAGGGTTCTCCTGATCCCATAATAACAATGGTATTCACAGTGCTCCCTTCCTGCTGCAATACTTTATTAATATATAAAACTTGCGCCAACATTTCGCCACCAGTTAAATTCCTTGAAACACCATTTAAAGTGGATGCACAAAATACACATCCCATGGCGCATCCAACCTGAGTTGATATACACACACTATTACCATAGAACTGGCGCATTAAAACAGTTTCTACTGCCATGCCATCATGAAACTCCAACAAATATTTACTAGTCTTACCGTCTGAAGATTGTTCAACAGCTCGCGCCGTTACAGAATGAATCACAAAGTACTCCGTTAATAATGTCCTATGTTTCTTGGATATATTCGTCATATCTTTAAAATCATAAACCCCATCCTGATACATCCATTTTGCAATTTGCACAGCACTGTATTTAGGCAAACCATAGGGCTGGATGGCCGCTGCAATCTCCTCTATAAACATTCCAAAAATATTAATATTCATTTTTGTTCACCTATTTCACTCGCACTAAACGAGAAATGAAAAATCCATCTACATGATCAATATGTGGCCATAACTGCACCATCTCAGCCTTATTTTCTGTAACTGGAAACATTTCCCCGGCATGCTGCAAGGCAAAATCCGGATTTCCCTTCAAAAAATTGTTAACAACATCTTGGTTTTCTTCCGGCTCAGTTGTACAAGTACTATATACTAAGGTGCCACCCAATTTTACGCATTCCGCAGCACTTTTTAAAATAGCCATTTGTAATATCGGTAATTCCTTAAACATATCCTCGGTCTTTCTCCAGCGAGAATCAGCTTTTCGCCGTAAGACTCCTAATCCAGAACAAGGTGCATCCACTAATACTTTATCCGCTTGTCTTGCATAGTTATCGCCTAAGGTTGTCGCATCCAGACTCTGCACATCAATAATTGTCAGACCTAATCGCTGAGCGTTCTCCTGGGTTAGAGCTAATTTATGTTCATAAATATCCGTTGACAAAACCCGCCCCTTATTTTCCATTAACGTTGCGATATGGGTACTTTTACCTCCAGGTGCGCCACAAGCATCAATAATAAACTCGCCTGGCTTAGGAGCCAGAACGTGAGCAACTAACATAGAGCTTTCATCTTGTATTTGAAATAATCCATCACGTAACGATTTTAATGTACTAAGCGCTGGATAACTATGACATACAATTCCTTCTGGAGTCCATACCGATGCTTCCGCACTTACACCTTCTAGATTTAAAATATCTAACAGTTCTTCTCTGGTATTCTTCAACGTATTGGTACGTAATGAAAGAGCTGGAGTCACATTATTAATCTGGCACAACTCTTCAGCAGCATCAGCGCCTAAACGTTTCACCCATCGAGCCACCATCCATTGGGGATGAAAATATTTTAAGGCTAAGAATTTGACAATATTCTTTTCTCTGTCGGGATAAATTACTTTTTCAGGTCCCCGACCAGCGTTTCTTAACACCGCATTTACAAATTTCACAGTACCAGTATGTCCATATTTTTTTGTTAATTCTACTGCTTGATTGCAAGCTGCGGATACAGGAACTTTGGACAAGAAGAAGATCTGATACATTCCCATACGCAAAATATTCAAAATAACTGGCGCAACTTTATTTAACGACCTAGTTACATAGTGACCAATAATCCAATCCAAGGTTTCACCGGCCTTAATCGTACCATATACTAATTCTGTAATAAATCGACGGTCTTGATCAGAAATCTTGTGACGATTGAGCTCTCTCACTAAGGCTATGTTTGCATAAGCATGATTACTTGTCACATCATTGATAATTTTAAGAGCAATTTCACGTGCATCCATTTGTTCACCTTTACTACCTTTATTTTTTAAGAATAAAATCTTGTACCGCTTTCTCAACTCGTTTAATATCAATTCGCGTATTACAACATGGTCCATTTGGCCTTTCATTCAAAACACCAATAACGGGAATCGGAAACACATCTTGAATACCACTTGTCAAATCTCGTTCACAAGCAATGGCTAGAATGGCATGGGGACGCAAGGTTTTTACCACCTTACGAGCTAATGTCCCTCCATTAGAAATTGCTACATGTACCCCAAATTTTTCTGAAATCGTCAGTAAATCTCCTACCTGACAAGCACCACATTTTCGACAATTACTAATATCGTGAGTCACTTTATACTGACACATCTCTTTTTGAATACAATGTGGTGTAAGAATTAAGAGTTTCTCAGGTGCAACTTTAATTCTTTTTTGCTGTATTAAGTAATTACTAACTTCAATAAAGGAACGTTCGACTCTTTCCTTTTCCACATCAAAGATTTTACCAATTCGAATGGCAAGGGGAAATAATAAATTAATAGCAGACCAAGCAGGTCCTTGGAATAAAGCTAGAGTAGAAAAACCTAAAATAGCTAGAATGATTCCACCAACTCCAATTCCAATAGCCAAGATAAATAATGCCAAGAAAACGCCAAGAATAATCGGCAAGTGAGTGCTGATATTTGCTAATCCTGGGAAGCTTACCATCCACAATCCATAAGTAGAAAGAGTAGCCACTAACAAACTAGCTAATATAAGTGCCAAAAACAAGCGTTTCTTGGGACGAGCCATCACCTCTATCATGAAAATTCACCTTCTATTCTAAGATATCGCCAACACTTAACCCATAACCACATATAAAATCAATTGCCCTCATACGACGCTTACTGGCAGGCTGAACTTCTAAAATTTCCAGCAAGCCCTGCCTTGTTTCTACTACAAAACCTTCTGCAGTAATCTTAGCGATTCTCCCTGACTGAGCTACTATATCATCTGTTGGATAAATCCTAGTTTGCCAGATTTTTAAGTTTTTATCTTGATAGAAACAATAAGCGCCAGGCCAGGGATTAAGACCTCTAACCAAATTATGAATGGCAGCTGCCGGTTCTTGCCAATTGATACGTTCTAATTCCCTTGTCAACATAGAAGCATAGGTAGCCTCTTCATTATTTTGTGCAATACGTGGAGCTTTCTTATCCACAATTAATTTCATCGTCTCACTAAGCACCTTTGCACCAATATTTTTTAACTTATCATGGATATCGCCAGTAGTATCCATTTCAGAAATGGATACCTTCTCCTTTAATATCATGTCCCCTGTATCCATGCCAATATCCATAAACATTGTGGTGACACCAGTTACTTTATCACCTTTAATAATTGACCAATGGATGGGTGCAGCTCCCCGATATAAAGGTAATAAAGATGCGTGCACATTTATACAACCCAAAGGAGGTAAATCTAATAGCGTTTTGGGCAATAACTGTCCAAAAGCAACAACAACAATAATATCAGGTTTTAAAGAGAACAATACATCTTGAAATGCAGGGTCTTTTACTTTATTAGGTTGCAATACAGGTAATTTATAAGAAATTGCAGCCTGCTTTACTGGGGACTCTGCCAGTTTTTGTCCTCGCCCTTTAGGTCGATCAGGCTGAGTTACCACTGCAACAACATTATATTCTTCTTTAACTAATGCATCTAAACAAGGAACAGCAAAATCTGGCGTCCCCATAAATACGACTCTTAATTTTGACATATCAATTACCCCTTATGAATGGTTTTTGCTTTTTCAATAAATAATATGCCATCCAAATGATCAATTTCATGCTGCAGGGCTCTAGCTAACAAACCAGTCCCTGTAATAGTTATATTTTTACCAAAACGATTTAATCCTGTAACGGTAACTTCAGAAAACCTCTCAACTTCACCAAAAACCCCAGGGACACTTAAACATCCTTCATTACCTAATTCACAGCCTTCACTTTTTATAATAATTGGATTTATTAATTCGATCAGCTCGTCATCCACATCCAAAACAATCACCCTAAGAGATACGCCAACCTGCGGAGCTGCTAATCCAACTCCATCAGCATTATACATAGTTTGAGCCATATCATCAATAAGTTTCCTTATTTTTCTATCAACGCGAGCTACAGGCTCAGCTATTTCTTTTAATACTTTGTCACCAGCTTTTCTAATTTCCATACAGTTATAATACCCTCCTACCTTGGATAAATCCTGCACAAATTTTATCATAGAACTATACAAAAATCCACGCCTATACTAAACAAATTATTCTACATGATACTAACAGGTTCCACATCAATCATAACATCTGGACGTATGGTTAATCCCATAGATGTTATGTGAGTCCTCACACTAGTGAGATCCTTTGCTTTTATAATAATGTTCATACGAAATATATCATTGACTTTAGCAATCGGAGCGGGAAACGGCCCTATTATTTCTACAGTCTTACTTTCCGCCATTAAACTTCGCAATTCTTTGATTATTTGATCAGCCTGGCTGCGAGCCATACTTTCTTCTTTAGCCTGAACAGTTAATTTTATGATTTGTCCATAAGGTGGATAACAAAGCGCTTTACGATACACAATCTCAGCTTCATAAAAACTTTGATAATCCTGATTAGCTCCTGCCTGTACTGCATAGTGTTCAGGATTATACGTCTGTACTACGACTTTTCCTGCTTTATCACCGCGACCTGCACGACCTGCTGCCTGAGTTAGCAACGCATATACACGCTCCGCTGCTCTAAAATCCGGTAAATTTAAGATACTATCAGCTGCTATAATGCCAACGGCCGTCACGTTTTTCACGTCATGCCCTTTAGCCACCATCTGTGTCCCCAGTAAAAGATCATATTCTCCTTTAGCAAATGCCTCTAAAATACGATCATAGGCCATTCTTCCACCTGTTGTATCCTGATCCATTCGCACTACACGAATATGGGGAAACAATGTTACTATTTCCTCTTGTAGCTTTTGTGTGCCGGTTCCAAAAAACCGAATATAGCGGCTATTACATTCAGGGCAAATATCCGGAACCGTTTCAATACACTGACAATAGTGACACTTCAGCTTCTTCCCTACAGAATGATACACAAGAGAAATATCGCAATGCTTACAACGTACAATATGTCCACATTCCCGACACATGACGAAGGTAGCATAACCACGACGATTCAGTAAAATAATAGCTTGTTCTCCACGACTTATAGTCTCTTGCAGCAGTTCTTGTAAGGGAAGTGATATGACACTTCGTCTCTTCTTACGCAATTCTTCCCGCATATCAACGATAGTGACTGCAGGCAAATTTGCA
The DNA here is from genome assembly GCF_020819555.1 of Pelosinus baikalensis. Classification (NCBI taxonomy): domain Bacteria; kingdom Bacillati; phylum Bacillota; class Negativicutes; order Selenomonadales; family Sporomusaceae; genus Pelosinus; species Pelosinus baikalensis. Next base: position 119,757 of record NZ_JAJHJB010000006.1, on the reverse strand, counting down.
TTAGCAATGCGCTTTGACATAAGCAACAAGGTATGTTGACTCATTTGAGTCTGAAAATAAGTCTCAATTGCTGGCGTAGCGCTGCCCATAATGACCACCGCTCCAGACAAAGTCGCTCTTGTAATAGCGACTTGTCTTGTATGATAACGAGGTGTTTCTTCTTGTTTGTACGTAAATTCATGTTCTTCATCCATAATAATAATACCGAGATCTGGCAAGGGCGCAAAAATGGCAGAACGTGCACCAATTACAATACCAGCTTGCTTGCCTCGAAGTCGCTGCCAAGCATCATAACGTTCGCCAGTAGACAATTTACTATGCATTACAACAACATCATCACCAAATCTAGCTTTAAATCTTGAGACAATTTGGCTAGTAAGAGCAATCTCAGGAACAAGAACAATGGCTTGGCGATTCTTTTGACGCGCAGCCGCTACCGCTTCAATATACACCTGTGTCTTTCCACTGCCAGTAATACCATGCAGTAAAAACGATTGAAACTCCTTTGCTTCCATCTTTGGCATAATTTTTTCTAATGCTTGCTGCTGCTCTACTGTTAATGATATATTATTCCTTACTTTACATATATCCGCATAACTATCACGTACCACTTGAACTTTTTCAAGTTTTATAAGACCGTCCTGTACTAATTTTTTTACAGTGTCATGGCTGGTATTACTCTTTTTCAATTCATCAGATGCCAATTGCCCGTGATCTATCAAGTATTGCAGCAAACGGCATTGTGCTGGCTTTTTTGCCAACTTGTTAATTTGCTCTCGAGTTGCTTCGGCATCCATTAGTAAACTCATTACCGTTTTATAACGGTGTGTACCCATTTTTTTGGCAATTGATTCAGCGACTATGATCTTATTCCTCACTAAGTATCTTATCGCTTTTAAAACGCTTGGGCCAAATTTCTTTTCCAGCTTAACGGAAAGAATAGGGCTGTGCATCTCTATATATGACAGTACTTGGCTATATTCTGGATATTTAGCAGATAAGGCAACTAGTGTTGTTTCTGTGTCCACTTCCATCTCGATAGAATAAGCAACAACACTTTTCACACCCGATTTTCCTGGAATAAATAAACGCATGGCATCTACTAAATTACAAAGATAATATTCACTAATCCATCTAGCTGTATGCATCATATGCTCATCAAACCATTTGTCATTATCTAATATATCGATAATTGACTTTAACTCAATACTATTCGAGTCTTCCTCTATTATAATATCAATAATAAAACCTTCTAATTTACGATTACCAAAAGGTACTAAAACACGCCATCCTGCATCAACATAATCCAAATGTTCAGGAATGCTATAAGAAAAAGCTTTATTAATATTTTTAGTTGTAATGTTTATTAAAACTTGAGCAATACGTTGCATATTTACCACCATTCGCTATTAAATAGTCTTTTAAAGGTATTCCTTTTAGAGGATTCAGCTTGCCTATTTATATCTTAACACGATTTTGTAGCATATAACTGATTTTTACCTTCATAATTATCATAAAATTAAAAAGAGGGAAGCTCATTGTTCCCTCTTTTTTGGCTATAGCATATACAATTCCCATGAAATTCAGAAAAATCCTGCTAAAACAGCTAACGTCCCAATTATAGATTAGCCTCTTTACGAAGCGTTTCTGCTTTATCGGTCCTTTCCCATGGTAAATCCACATCCGTACGACCAAAATGCCCATAAGCCGCTGTTTGGCGGTAGATAGGGCGACGTAAATCTAACGCTTTAATAATACCAGCCGGACGCAAATCGAAATGCTTTTTAATAAGCTCAGCAATTACATCTTCATCCACCTTAGCAGTCCCAAAAGTTTCTACCATAATCGATACTGGATGAGCCATACCAATAGCATAGGCTAGCTGAATTTCACATTTATCTGCCAATCCTGCTGCAACAACATTCTTAGCTACGTAACGTGCAGCATAAGCTGCAGAGCGGTCAACTTTGGTACAATCTTTACCAGAGAAAGCACCACCACCATGACGAGCCATTCCGCCATAGGTATCAACAATTATTTTTCGACCAGTCAAACCAGCATCACCTTGTGGTCCACCGATTACAAAACGACCTGTCGGATTGATATAGTATTTGGTTTTCTCATCTAATAATTCTGCTGGAACAATAGGAGCAATTACTTTCTCAATCAGATCTTTTTCAATGGTTGCCAGTTCAACTTCAGGGCCATGCTGAGTCGATATAACAATGGTATCAACGCGAAGGGGTTTACCGTCTTCGTATTCTACTGTAACTTGAGTTTTACCATCAGGACGCAGATAACTTACTTCCTCATTTTTGCGCACCTCTGCTAAACGACGAGCCAATTTATGAGCTAGAGCGATTGTTAATGGCATGTATTCAGGAGTTTCATTGGTAGCATAACCAAACATCATTCCTTGGTCACCAGCCCCAATGGATTCAATTTCGTCCATTTGACCTCGTTTGGCCTCTAAAGACTTATCAACGCCTAAAGCAATATCAGCTGATTGTTCTCCAATGGAAACCAGCACACCGCATGTATCTCCATCAAAACCATATTTTGCACGTGTATAACCAATTTCTTTCACCGTGTCACGTACAATTTTTGGGATATCCACATAACAACTTGTAGTGATTTCACCAACTACATGTACTTGCCCTGTCGTAATAAGAGTTTCACAAGCTACACGTCCCATTGGATCTTTTGCCATGATTGCATCTAATACACTATCTGAAATTTGATCTGCTATTTTATCTGGATGGCCTTCAGTAACTGATTCTGATGTAAATAAAACTCTCTTTTTTTTCACAAATCATACCCCCATTTATTAATAAACAATAAAAAACACCCATAGGGAGGGTGTTACACTCTCCCATCTTGCGGATTATTCCGCAGGAATTGGCACCGTTTTGGATTCCAAATGGTTGCCGCGGTTTCATTGGGCCAATCCCTCCACCAACTCTTGATGAGCATATCATATAAAATTGTATCAAATTAAATACTAATGTAAAATAATAAAAAAATCAACCTATTTTCGACATTCTGCGAGAATTTTATCCAAAATAATGTTTGCCATGTGTTCTTTGGACATTTTGGATAACTCTTCAATCCGCCCATCACGGTATAACACCTTCGCTATATTGTGATCTGCATTAAACCCAACGCCTGGAACAGATACATCATTAGCAATAATCATATCCAGATTTTTTTTTGCTAGTTTCTCTTGAGCATGGAGAACCAGCTGCTGAGTTTCCGCAGCAAAGCCAATTAGCATCTGCTGTTTTTTCAACTGACCAAGTTCTAATAATATATCAGGGTTTCTTTCTAACACAAGCTGTAATGTATCGCCAGTCTTCTTAATTTTGTGTTCTGCAGTACTTTGTGGACGATAATCGGCTACAGCAGCAGCTTTGATTACAATGTCACTCTCATTATAATGCGCCAATACAGCAGTCCTCATATCTGATGCGGCTTCTACATATTCGACTTTAATTCCGCAGGCAACTTTTAAATTGGTAGGTCCTGATATTAACGTAACAGTTGCTCCTCTTGCAGCAGCAGCACTTGCTAAAGCATATCCCATCTTCCCGCTAGAGCGATTGCCAATATATCTTACAGGATCAATCGCTTCTTTCGTACCACCAGCCGTAATCAAGACTTTTTTACCTGCAAAATCATTTTGGGCAACTATCAACTGATGGACTTTTTCTAAAATCACTTTAGAATCAGGTAAGCGTCCTATTCCCTCTACACCACATGCTAACATCCCGCTCTCTGGTATCATAAAATGATATCCTAACTCTGTTAAACTACTGATATTTTTTTGAACGATCGGATTTAAATACATATTGGTATTCATAGCTGGAACAAATAAAACCGGGGCCGTTGTTGCCATTACCGTAGTTGTTAACATATCATCGGCAATACCATTTGCTATTTTACCAATCATATTGCCTGTGGCAGGCGCTAATATGAATAAATCTGCTCTACTTGCTAAGGCAATGTGCTCAACATTCCAATTGGTAGTTTCAGCCCACATATCAACAACAACTGGCTGTCCACTTATTTCACGAAAAGTCAACGGCGTAACAAAGTTAGCCGCTGACTGAGTCATGATAACATATATATTTGCACCTTGCTTTTTTAATTGACTTACAAGGTCTACTATTTTATAAGCAGCGATGCCGCCAGCAACACCAACTACAATATTTTTTCCTTTCAACATGGAAACCTCCTATTTTATACCACTTTTGGTCCGTTCATAGGAAATTTTATCTTGCGCAACTTCTTCTAAAGCAATCGTCACCTGTTTATTGGATTTACTCTCAACTAAAGAAGTCGCCCCATCCATAATCTCACGAGCCCGTTTTGCCGCAAGTACTACTAAAGTGTATTTACTATCAACTTTAGTAACTAATACATCTAATGATGGATATATCATAGTAGTCCCCCTAATTTTTATTTATTTAATATTCGTTAAAATTTCTTTTACTATATTACAATTTCGTACTACTTGACACTTTTCGGCTGTAATAATTGCAGCCACTTTATTCGTTGCCACTTGTACCTTATCATTGACTACTACATAATTATAATTATGTACATATGACAATTCATTATTAGCACAACTTAACCTATTTTTGATTACATCTAAGCTATCTGTCCCTCGTTTATGTATGCGATTAGCCAATTCATCTAAAGATGGCGGTGCTATATAGACAAATACACCTTGCGGAAATTTCCTTTTAATCTGCGTAGCTCCCTGTGCATCAATTTCTAAGACAACATCCTTGCCATCATTTAGTAATTTTTTTACTTGACGACAGGGTGTTCCATAAAAGTTCCCATAAACCTCAGCCCACTCTAAGAGTTCATCATCTTGAATCATATTCTGAAACTCGTCATGAGATACAAACCAATAGTTAACTCCATGTTCCTCTCCAACACGGGCTTTGCGTGTAGTAGCCGATATAGAATAATGTAACTCAGGATAAGTACGCAGCAATTCTTGACAAATTGTCCCCTTACCTGCTCCCGATGGACCAGATAACACAAGTAAAATTCCTTCTTTTGCCACAACTGCTACTCCTTTCATTTTCTGCTATTCTGCAGTGTCTTCACTCGTTTCTTTACTGGCAAGACGATGCGCTACCGTTTCTGGTTGCACAGCGGATAAAATAACATGATCACTATCGGTTATGATCACGGCTCGGGTACGGCGTCCATAAGTTGCATCAATCAACATTCCCCGATCACGAGCCTCTTGGATAATCCTTTTAATCGGCGCAGATTCAGGACTCACAATCGAAATAATTCGATTAGCAGACACAATGTTACCAAACCCAATATTAATAAGTTTAATTTCCACAAAAAATCCCCCTTACGTTTGTATCCCAGTTTATCTTTATATTACTCTATGTTTTGAATTTGCTCTCTGACCTTCTCAATTTCACTTTTAATTTCGACTACGATATTAGCAACATTAAAATCATTGGCTTTAGAGGCAATTGTATTGGTTTCACGGTTAATTTCCTGCACAATAAAATCTAATTTCCTGCCAACTGCATCATCGGCGTTCAATGCAGCCCGAAATTGAGTTAAATGACTTTTTAAACGTACTAACTCTTCTGTAATACTGGTGCGATCCGCAAATAAAGCCGTTTCTTGTAGTAACCGACCAGCATCAGGTTCTTCACCGATCGTAGCCAGCAATTCTCGCATGCGACCTAGTATTTTCTCTTTATATTCAACCAAAACCTGCGGCGCACGTTTTTCTACTGCAGTGATATAGGATTCAATATCCGTAATGCGCAAGACTAAGTCCTGCTGAATGTTTCGCCCTTCCGCTAAACGCATACTCATGAGATTAGTAAGTGCCATCTTAACTGCCTGGTTTAGCTTCGGCCACAAGATTAAAACATCTTCCGTTACTTCTTCAACCTTAATCACATCTGGGAATTTAGCAATCTGCTGAATATTATCATTTACTGATATAGAAAATAAATCCCCTAAATCTTTTAAAGCTTTATTATAGGCTATTGCTAACTCTTTGTCAATTCGCACAGCCTTTTTCTTTTGCCCATATTCATCCATCGTTATAAAAACATCAATCCGGCCTCTTACTAGCAGGCTTGACACACTGCGCCGGATTTTATCTTCAAGTGGCCCCAGATTTTTCGGCATCCGGATAACAATTTCATTGTAACGATGATTTACTGCTTTAATTTCTACAATGAGTCGATGCTCATTATCCTGAAATTCTCCACGACCAAAACCAGTCATACTTTTAATCACGTAAAATAGCTCCTCTCTTTACGGATTTTATTATTAACGATAAAATCACAATTATCCAATTCTTTATATAAATACTTCTCCATGCTTCTCTTAAATCCCTTTTTCATTGAATATCTATCACGTAAAGGTTTTAAATATGACTATTTTATTTTCTCCAAATCAAAGTAAAAATTATGATCTTTCTGATCAGTCGTTCTAACCGATAATATTATAGGAAGGTCAGGCACAATGTCTTTTTCAAAAAAATAAAAATAACATTGAGCATTAAATATGGTTTGTCCTTTATCCAGATGCACTTTTTCTCCCTCTGCCGGTATTATCATTTGGTATGCCTTAATTACATTATTATCTTGTTTAACGATAACACTAGCATCTTTTGCAAAATCCTCTTTTTCTCCAAATAAAACTGTGCTAAAACTCAATAAGCCTGAATAATTTTCTAATACTTCTTCGCTGTCTAGTATGGCAATATCATGACCATTCAAGCTTTTCTCTCTAGCATCTGTAGCAATTAACAAATAAGAAGTGTACAAATAGGAACGTTCAGTCGTACCATTTAATTTTTCAGCCTTTTCTTCATAAGAGATCCATGGCAACAAAAACTCTTGCAATGAATCTTTATTCCTTAACTTTCCATAATCCTGTGCCTCTTTAATCACATCCAAATTAATAGAAGAAATCGCCAATGTTTGGGTAACGAATAGTACTGAAAAAATAATTGTCAAAACAATAAATCTCATTTTAAGCACCTCACTTTATGAAGCATATTATTTACACTGTAAATGATAAAGCATAAAAATCTCCTTATCACAGCAACAAGTGGATAAAGAAATCCAACTTCATATATGCAGAGAAGTTGGATTTCTTACTTTCTATAAAAGCTAAATCAAATTAGAATTATAAGTATGTTCCCCGAAAAACTTCCACTGCAGGACCAGACATATAGATATGATTATCTGGACCCCATTCAATCAGTAACTGTCCCCCATCTAATTCAACAGTAGCCTGACGGTCCGTTTTTCCATTTAATACGGCTGCAACTAATGTAGCGCAGGCACCTGTACCACAAGCCATCGTAACACCAGCTCCTCTTTCCCAAACACGCATACGTAAGTTTTGTTTATTTAATACTTGCACAAATTCTACATTGGTTTTCTTTGGAAAGGCAGCATGCGTTTCAATTTTAGCTCCAATATCGCTTAGGTTAATACCAGTAATATCGTCAACGAAAAGGATACAATGAGGATTGCCCATTGATACACCAGTGATTCGATGTTCAGTGCCATCTATTTCTAAAACTTCATCAACAACCTGCTCATCTTCATTACCAACCATAGGTAATTCCCCACGTTTCAGACGAGGTTCTCCCATATCAACCCGTATAGTACTAAGCACATCATCAATAAAGATTAATTCTGGCTTAATAAGACCTGCTTTCGTTTCTAGCGTAATTTTTTTCTTATCCGTTAAACCATACTCAAAAACATATCGAGCAATGCATCTTGTAACATTGCCACACATTTCAGCCTCACTGCCATCTGAATTAAAAATTCGCATTTGAAAATCCGCTACTGCTGAAGGCAAAATAACGACTAGCCCATCAGCACCGATTCCAAAATATCGATCACAAACCTGAATTGCCATTTCATTGTAATTGTTAATTTTTTCTTCAAGTCCATTAACAATCACAAAATCATTACCTAGTCCATGCCATTTGCTAAAATTAAACTTCATATTATATTCTCCTCATTATGAATTAAATAATTTATTTAATGTACCCGCCCAAAAACAGAGCGTAATACACGTCTGCGGAAAAATAAATGTCTTGCAGCACTTATTATAAAGGTCCAGCCTGAGACAAATAGAATAACGACCCAATCTTCTATCCCTAGTGGAACAGTAGCAAAAACCTCTTGCATAAATGGATGATAAATAACTAGTAACTGCATTAAAAGAGAACAGAAGGTTGCTAATATCAAGTATTGATTTTTAAATATCCCAATTTCAAAGACATTGTAAACTTCTGAACGACAATCAAAAACATGAAACATTTGAGAGAAAACCAACGTACAAAAAGCCATCGTTCTCGCTTCTGCTAAATCATTCTTTAAAAAGTACACTATAGCAAAAACAAATACCGTACTCATGCCAATTTGTAAACCTCGAGCAATAATCTTACGACTGAGTCCACGAGAAAATACACTTTCTTTCGGATTTCTCGGCGGCCGATTCATAATGTCATGATTGTTAGGATCAACACCTAATGCCATGGCTGGCAAACCATCTGTCACTAAATTAACCCATAAAATTTGCACTGGCAATAAGGGTAATGGTAATCCTGCAATGGTCGCAATAAACATCGTAAGTACTTCACCTAAATTACAGGATAGCAAATAGCGAATAAATTTACGAATATTATCATAAATGCCACGTCCCTCTTCCACAGCAGCAACAATCGTTGCAAAGTTATCATCGGCTAGCACCATAGAAGCAGCTTCTTTTGTAACATCAGTCCCAGCCGTTCCCATTGCAATGCCAATGTCCGCTTCTTTTATTGCTGGTGCATCATTCACACCATCACCAGTCATTGCAACGATATGTCCCTGCCGTTTTAAAGCTTTTACAATACGTAATTTGTGGGCAGGAGATACACGTGCATAGACGGTAACACGATTAATAATGTTAGTTAACTCCGTATCGTCTAATTCATCGAGTTCGGTACCAGTCAGAGCCTGATTTTTGTCTTCTTTAAAAATTTGCAGCTCTTTGGCAATCGCTACAGCCGTGTTGCGATGATCCCCCGTAATCATAACTGTCTTTATGCCAGCTTGTCGGCATAACGCAATGGCAGGCTTGACTTCTTGCCGCGGAGGATCGATCATCCCGATTAGGCCTACGAAAACCAGATCTTTTTCCAGCTCTTCACTCACATGACTAGCTTCCACCTTAGTTAGCTGACGATATGCTACAGCTAATACTCTAAGGGCCTGGTCTGTCATTCTTTCATTGGCTGTCAGTATTTCAGCTTTTGTTTCTGACGTCAGCAGGACTTCCCCTTTATTAGTGCTATAATGCTGGCACATGTCTAAAATGATATCCGGAGCACCCTTCACATAAATAACATTTCGATTGTTTTTCTCATAAATAACTGACATCCGACAACGTTCTGATTCAAAGGGGATTTCAGCTAATCGCTGCTGATGTTTTTCGGCTGCTAAACGCCATATGTTGGCTTTAGCAGCGGCAATCACAATAGCACCTTCTGTTGGATCACCTTCAATAGACCAGCCGCCATTCGCTTCACGACGCCATAAACCAGTTATCCCTATATTATTATGCTTTAAAATACTATTATTACACAATACACCAATTTCTAGGCAATGTAATAAACATTTATCCTTTGCAGGATCAAATTCCTGCTTGTTTAATAAAAAATTTCCCTTTATTTCATAACCATTACCGGTTACTTCATAAATATTTCCAGATGTAAAAATTCTTTTTACGGTCATAGCATTTTGAGTAAGAGTTCCAGTTTTGTCGGAACAAATCACCGTTGTACAACCAAGCGTCTCAACAGCAGGCAGTTTTCTGATAATAGCATTGCGCTTTATCATACGCTGTACACCTAAGGCCAATGCAACTGTAACGATGGCTGGCAATCCTTCGGGAATCGCAGCTACTGCCAAACTAATTCCTGCCATACACATTAATAATAATGGTTCCCCTTTGAGCACGCCTGTCACAACAACTACTACACAAATCAGTAAACATCCCCATACTAACCAACGCCCTAAAGACTCTAGGCGTCGTTCCAGCGGTGTACTTTCATGTTCCACATCTTGAATCATATGAGCAATATGTCCCACCTCAGTTGCCATACCTGTAGCGCAGACTACAGCCTTGCCTCGCCCTTTAACAATACTGGTTCCAGCATACACCATATTCTTACGATCACCCAAAGAACTGCTTTCCTTATATTCTTTATCTACGATTTTACGTACAGGCAGAGATTCACCGGTTAAAGTAGCTTCATCCACTTCCATATTTTTCACATCTATTAATCTGGCATCAGCAGCAATGCGATCCCCAGATTCTAAAGCCATAATGTCACCTGGCACCATTTCCCGCGCTTTTACTTGCTGCAGTATACCATTACGAATCACATGAGCCACCGGCGCAACCATTGTTCTTAACGCTGCCATTGATTTTTCTGCTCGATGTTCCTGAACAAAGCCTAATATGGCATTGATCATTACAATTGCTAAAATCGTTGCTGAATCGACATATTCTCCTAAGAATGCTGAAATGAGCGTAGCCGCTAGCAAGACTAAAACCATAAAATCCTGAAATTGGGCAAAAAATCGTTTCCACCATGGCGTCTTTTCTTTTTCAACCATTTCATTATAGCCAAATTCAGCGATTCTACTTTTTACTTCACTTGAAGTCAAGCCATCATGTGGATCTGTTCTCCAAAATTCAATTGCTTCTTGCGCTGTACGCGTATACCATTTATCAGCCACTATGCCACCTCGCTACCATGTGCTTTTTTTATTCATGTTATTCCTTTCACCCTCTAATTAGACCTAAATTGACCGTCCAATAGCAAAATGGTATACTAGTGAAAATTACAAAACATAGTTATAAGTAGGAATCATAATACGTATTTTATTAAATGGAGGCTATCATATGGCTCTAGATGGATTATCTCTATCAACATTGTTAATCGAATTAAATAACAAACTTACAGGCGGCAGAATTGATAAAATCTTTCAGCCCGATAAATATACATTGCTTTTGTGGGTTAGGCAGACCAATGAAAATCTACGCTTACTCATCTCAGTCAACCCTAAGCATCCCCGTATCCATTTAACTGAAGCAGCCTTGGAAAATCCAGCAACACCTCCAGCTTTTTGTATGTTATTACGAAAACATCTGGAAGGTGGTCGTATTGCTAACATCAACCAGCATAGCCTTGATCGCATTGCGCTAATTTCTATTGATTTTCGTGGTGAAGACGGCACGATTACAACAAAAGATTTAACTGTAGAATTAATGGGTAAACATAGTAACATTATTCTCACACAAAATAACATTATACTGGATGCGATAAAAAGAATTGGCGCAAATTTAAGTCGTTCACGACAAGTTTTACCTCGAATGGAATACACATTTCCTCCTGGGCAAATGCGTTTAAATTTACTGACTGCGCCCATATCTGATTTTTTTAACGCAATAACGACTCTAGAAACACCTCTTGTTACGAAAGCTATGATTCAGGTAGGAATCGGCATTGGTCCTATAACTGCCAAGGAAATTCTTTGGCGAGCAGGTTTACCTAGTGATATTGCCACTCATAGCTTAGATAACGCGGACATACTTGCCTTAAATGAAGCAACACAGAGTATTATTAGTTACATAAAATGGGGAGAATCACTCCCCACTGTCATGACTAATTTAGAAGGCGAACTTGCTGGCATTGCGTCTTTTCCATTAGAACATCTAGCTTCTAAATACACAGCTCACAACTTCTCTACTATGAGTCAGGCCGTTGAATTTACCGACAGCCTTTCCGGCAAAAAGCAGCTCCCTGAACAGACTATTTTATCAAAGCTTGTCAGCGAAGAAAGTAATCGTTTGCAACGCAAAAAGCTAATTCTTATACAAGAATTAGCTGATGCAGCCAATTCCGATTTTTTTCGTGAATGTGGCGATATTCTAATGGCAAACCTCTACAACCTACCGCAAGATCAAGATAAAGTCACCTTGGAAAATTTATATAGCCACTCACTAGATGACAACAAAATAATTATAAATTTTGATACAAGGCTTTCACCATTAGAAAATGCTCAGTCTTATTATACAAAATATAATAAATTAAAACGTGCTAAAGAATCATTGGATGGACAACTGCGCCAATGCATAGAAGAAATAGCCTATCTTGAAAGTATCACCGTTTCTCTTGAGCACGCCACAAATAGTTCTGAACTTGGTGATATTCGAGAAGAATTGATTAGCACAGGCTATCTAAAAAGAGCGACGAAACGCCGTATGCCCATCCCTCCTTCCTCTCCTCTAACAGCCGTAACCCCGGATGGATTAATGATATTAATTGGAAAAAACAATCGTCAAAATGATATTGTCACCTTTAAGCAGGCACAACATAATGACATCTGGTTCCATACTAAGGATATCCCAGGGTCTCATGTTATTTTAAGATCTGGTTCTCAAAATCCTCCCCTGCAGTCCATTGAAGCAGCCGCTCATTTAGCCGCCTACTATAGTAAAGCGAGTCAATCATCAAATGTACCTGTTGACTATACCCAACGACGTTATGTAAAAAAACCATCTGGTGCTAAACCTGGCTTTGTTATTTACGATCACCAAAATACGATTTATATTACACCCGATGAAAAAATAGTTGCCTCATTAGTAAAAAAGTAATCCTCTTTGTCAAAAAATCAAATCAATTCTTTTAATTTAAATTGTCAAATGTTAAAGACCTTTGCTAGTCATTGTAACAGCAAAGGTCTTTAACATTATTTAAAATCTATATTTTTTACTCGGCAAATTCCTTAATCACTACCTTGTCAGCATCATCCACAGGCATTAATTGTACACCAACCACTTCTTTACTGGAAGTAGGCACATTCTTCCCTACATAATCCGCACGAATAGGAAGTTCACGATGGCCACGATCCACAAGAACTGCTAACTGAATAACTTTAGGCCGTCCAATATCAATAATCGCATCAAGAGCAGCGCGTACAGTACGCCCAGTGTATAATACATCATCAATCAGTACAATTGTTTTACCATTGATATCAACAGGTATTTGCGTTTCATGCACGATCGGCTGATAGCTAAGTGTAGATAAATCATCACGATATAAAGTAATATCTAAAATTCCTACAGGCAGTTCTGCACCTTCAATGCGCTTTATTTCAGCTGCTAATCGTTCTGCTAAAGGAACACCACGAGTTCTTATGCCTACTAGAATTAAGTCTTTAATCCCTTTATTATTCTCAATAATTTCATGAGCAATACGAATGAGCCCCCGTCTTATGGCTTGCTCGTCCATAATCACAGTTTTCTCTACTAAAGTACTCATAACCCTACCCCTTCCTAATTATATGTTTTTTTGCCGTAATTCTTTTAAAATCATTTCCATATCTTCCGGTAAAGGTGCTGTAAACATCATACTTTCTTCCGTAACAGGATGAGAGATTCTAAGTTCAGCAGAATGCAAAGCCTGCCCGATAATCGAAAAAGGCATGCGTCCAGGCCCATATTTAGGATCACCAACAACGGAATGTCCAATATAGGTCATATGCACCCTAATTTGATGTGTACGCCCAGTGAGCAATTTACATTCTACTAAGGTATAATCACCAAATCGTTCCATCACACGAAATTTCGTAGTTGCTTCTTTACTATTAGTAAAGGTTACTGCCATTTTTTTGCGATTACTAGGATGACGCCCAATTGGTGCCTTAATAACACCGTGATCTTCCTTAATATTTCCATATACAATTGCCAAATAACGCCGACTGGCCGTACGATCCTTGATTTGCTTAGCCAGGCTCACATGTGCTCTATCACTCTTGGCAACCACCATAACACCTGAAGTATCTTTATCTAGACGATGGACAATGCCCGGACGGGCGACACCATTGATGCCTGACAAATCTTCACAATGTTCTAATAAAGCATTTACTAATGTACCATTATAATTCCCCGCAGCAGGATGCACAACCATGCCCCGGGATTTATTAATAATAATAATATCATTATCTTCATATAAAATGGCAAGTGGAATTTCTTCCGCTGTTAATTCTAAAGGTTTAATCTCAGGTATACTTACTTGAATATCATCTAACGCTTGCACCTTGTAATTGGCTTTTACTATTTTTTCGTTGACTATAACGTCTCCACTACTGATAAGTCTTTGTACTGCAGAACGAGATGTATCAGGCATTTGTTTAGTTAAAAATACATCTAAACGCTCTCCTGCTTGCGATTCACTTATATAATAATAATAATACATTTTATTACCCATTTGCTTCATCCTCTTTATGTAAATAAACCATAGTAAAAACAATACAACCTACACCACATACAATGGCCGCATCTGCAATATTAAAAACAGGCCAAATACGAAAATCAAAAAAATCAATTACATAACCTGTTTTGATGCGATCAATCACATTCCCAATTGCTCCCCCTACCAATAAACCAGTACCAAAGCGCAGTAAGCTATACTTCTTTGGTATCCGCGGATAAAAATAAATCGCAGCTGATACTAAGCTAACTGCCACTATTAAAAAAAATAGCGTTTGATGTTCAAACAACCCAAAGGCAGCTCCTGGATTTAAAACATAGGTAATATGGAAAATATCATCAATCACAGGTATAGACATCCCCAGAGTCATATGTGTTTGAATATAAAATTTAGACAACTGATCCATTATCACCACGAATACTACTATTAATATAGGCACTAATCTTCTCTCCTATCCTGTACATAACATTATTCTTGCGAATAAAATAGATTTTCAGCTACTAATTGTTATCACGCATTATAAGCTTACTATATATAATAAACAAAAATTGGTCAAAGGTAAAGTTTTTACTTCTTACGTATCTTTACCTCCGGCCAATTGGTGACTGAACTTTTGGCAAAAAGAAAAGCTCAGAAATTCTGAGCTTTTCTAGTGAAATCATTTTTAAATTTCACTCAAAAATGACTAAGGCTTGGTGCCTATGTCTATGACTTAGTATACCCCAAGTCATTTACTTTAATTATGTTACTTATTCTGGGCTAATTGCTCCCACTGGACAGGTTGCAGCACAAGAACCACAGTCAATACATTTTTCATCGATACTATATTGGGTATCGCCTTCAGAAATAGCTTCAACCGGGCAAACAGAAGCACAAGCGCCACATGAAATACAGCTACTATCAATTTTATACATGAAATTCACCTCCTATGTAGATCACTGTATACCATTATACTATATACTAACAAGAAATCACATAACTAATATCATATTTAATATGATATTTTTACATTATACTTATACTCTCCTTCTAGAAACTTATAAATTTATTATATATTCCCCGTAGTTACTCTTTATCAGGAAAAAACCTTCGTTCTATATCCTCGCTGAAATAATACCCAAAAGCACCAATAGCAAGCAACAAAGAAGTAATGATAACCGTGGCACGAATACTATGTGTAAGATTTTGACCGATAACAGAATATATGAGAATCGCAGGTGCTTGCCCAATTGCTGTTGCAATTGCAAATTGACAAAAAGAAAGAGTCGTTAGTCCAACACCATAGCTTATCACTTTAAAGGGAATAATAGGTGTCAAGCGAGTAATAAATACAGCAAATATACCATGCTCACGAAGAAATGCATCTGTTATCTTTAAATACTTTTTATTTATAAATTTTTCAACAATTGGTCGTCCATACCATCTTGCAATAGCAAAATCTAAACATGCTCCAAGTAATGCTCCCAGCCAGGAATAGACCGCCCCATACTGCCAGCCAAAAACCCAAGCATTAGTAATAGTAATTGCTAATCCTGGAACAAAAGGGATTAGTGACTGCAGCGTCATTAACAAGATACTGCACAGAGGTGCCCAAAAACCATAGGACAAAATAAATTGACGTAATCCGTCAAAGTCCCGATCCCATAATAAGGAAAATCCACTTTCAAAAAATTTTTGTATGCCAGGCAAATAAAAATATCCAATTACAGCAATAACCAATACCCCAAGTCGATACATAACACCTTTCACTATCATCATTGGTGTTGCCATAAAAGCACCTCCTAGCAAAACTACCCCTTCACCGATGGATTATATATATATATATATTACGCTACTATCTTTATACTTTGACACACGTAACTCCTGCTGCGAATTAAAAAACTGGGCTTAAAATTGTCGCCCAGTTTTTCAATTTATAACTCATACGTTTATTTTTTAAAACAACAGATTCTGTAACTATTTTCCTTCACGGACTTCCATCTCTTTCTTTTACAGGAATAGCATCTGCCGGATCAACAATTCCCTGCTGTTCATCACTATTATTGAATAACTTTTTGTAATTACGGCTTCCAGGAATATCCTGGGGTGTATCAGAGCTGCCATAACGCATGACCGCTTGTAAGGCATCCTCACCATCAAAACCAATAAAATCATTTTTATCATGATCTAAAAAATTCTGTTGAAAAGGTGGCGTTAGCACCTCCTCTTCTAAAGGCCTTGGGATGGAATCTACAACATCGTATTGCTCCTGACATTGTATGCATTCGTTCGCCCAAGGAATAGCCTCTAACCTAGCTACAGGTATTTTTTTGCCACAGGTACTACAATATTCATAGTTTCCATTATCCATTTTTTTAAGAGCTTTTTCCACTCGCGACAATAGAACTTGCGCATTATCTTTTAAAGCAATATCTTTACTGCGTTCAAATAATTCATCGCCAATATCAGCAGGATGATTATCACAGACCGATAATTCTCCCGTTGAATAGGATAAACTTGTTTCTAATCCTGATTCTTCCAAAGAACTAATTTGCTTTAGTAACTCCTGCTTCTCTTCGTCTAATCGTTTTGCTAATTCTTTATATTTTGCAGCATCCAAATTACCCTCTCCTAATGAATAATCTTCGTTACTTCACCGATTCTGAGTCTTTCTTTGGCAGGTCTATCGACTTCGTTGCTATACCCTAAACAAAGAATAGCTACTGCTCGAAGTCTAGGAGGAGCCTCCACTGCTTGCTGGATTTTGATTTCATCAAAAGCGCCAATCCAGCAGGTAGAAATCCCCAGTCCATAAGCTGCTAATATCATATTTTCTGCGGCAACCGCAGTATCTTGCAAACAATATAATTGAGCACCACGCTCACCATATTTTTCATTAGAACGAGCTGGGTCAGCTAATATAACAATACTCACCGGTGAATTTTCAATTTGATTTTGCTCAAAACAAGCTTCAGCCACTTTTCTTTTTATTTCTTGATTCTTTATTACATAAAAATACCATGGCTGCAAATTTCCTGCACTAGGAGCCCAGCAACCCGCCTCTAAGATTCTTGTTAAGGTAGGTTCAGGTATATCTTGCTGCAGAAAATTTCTAACGCTATGACTTTCCCTCATACAATCAAAAACATCTTTCGTCATACATACACACTCCAATTTCTTTAAAATTTTCCATTCTTCATTTCTACAATGTGTATAATATCTGCTACGAAGTTTCCAATGCCCGGTATGTTGAGTAAAATAAGTTGATGTAATAAGTTTAATACCATGGCAAAAAATACAGATGCTCCAATGGCAATGCCTAATCCTCGCGCGATTCCAGCAATAAAATTGATGAGTATCAGTTTTCCTGGTCGTTCGAGAAGTTCCATATATTCAGCAATGCGCATTGACTCTAAATGGCATATCAATCTTTTTAGTTGTACTGTAATTACATCTTGCTTTCCTTGCTGCTCCACTAAACATACCTCCAATTCTATTATCTCCATCTTATAAAAAAAAAACCGGAAACAAGTTCCGGTTTTTTACGTTCATTATAATTTTACTACTACATCATTGCAACGGCTACATAGTGTTTCGTGCTTCTCCATCTTTCCTACAGTATCACTATAAATCCAGCAACGTTCACATTTTTGACCTTCCGCTTGTGATACGACAATTGACAATGCCATATCCTCTACTTGATATGCACTTTCCGGTGCTTTTCCAGTATCTTCTACAACATGAATCTTTGATACAATCAAAATATTTGCCCACTCTTTATCCATAGCTGATAATTGAGTAAATATCTTATCATTTGCATACAGTGTAACCTCTGCATCCAAAGAATGTCCGATCACTTTATTACGCCTAGCAGTTTCTAAAGCTTTTGTAATCTCACTACGCATTGCCAATATAGAAGTCCATTTTGCTTCTAAGTCAGCATTAAGATATTCATCATGGACCATTGGCCAATCAGCCAACTGCACACTTTCTGGCATATTTTGTTCTTGTTTCATATGCTGCCACACTTCTTCAGCAGTAAAGGTAAGAACAGGTGAAATAAGACGTACCAAAGTATTTACGATTTCATACATAACAGTTTGTGCTGCACGCCGCTCTCTGGAAGCAGGCAAAGCCGTGTATACGCGATCTTTTAATATGTCTAAGTAAATTGAGCTTAAATCAACAGTACAAAAATTATGTACCGTATGATAGATTAAATGAAACTCATACTCTTCATACGCTTTTGTAACTTTCTCACGAACTTGTTCTAATCGTAAAAGTGCCCACCGATCGATCTCTAATAACTCATTATAGCCTACTTTATCTGTATCTGGGTTAAAATCATGAATACTGCCTAGAATGTAACGGAAGGTGTTGCGTATTTTTCGATATACTTCCGACAACTGTTTCAAGATATCGTTCGAAACACGAACATCCGCCTGATAGTCAGCAGAGGCTACCCATAAACGCAAAATGTCAGCCCCATATTTTTTAATAACATCCTGTGGAAAAATAACATTACCAACAGATTTAGACATTTTACGACCATCACCATCTACCACAAAACCATGAGTAAGAACCGCTTTATAAGGAGCAATTCCCTTTGTTGCCACCGATGTTAATAAAGATGACTGAAACCACCCTCGATGCTGATCGCTTCCCTCTAAGTATAAATCAGCTGGCCATACAAGTTCATCATGCTGCTCTAGTACAGCTGCATGACTTGATCCGCTGTCAAACCAAACATCCATAATATCCGTTTCTTTGCGAAAAGTATCGTGGCCACAATGAGAACAAGTAAAGCCTTCTGGCAATATTTCACTTGAATCTTTGGCCCACCATGCATCAGAACCTTCTTGACGAAATAAATTCTTAACAGCAGTAATCGTTATATCATTGATGACATGCTCATTACATTGTGTACAATAAAAAATGGGAATTGGAACTCCCCATACCCTTTGACGAGAAATACACCAGTCATGACGATCCGCCACCATATTATGTATCCGATCTTCGCCCCAGCCAGGAATCCATTTTACATCTTTAATCGCTTGCAATGCTTGTTCCCTAAACCCATCTACTGATGCAAACCACTGTTCCGTTGCCCGATAAATAACAGGATTTTTACAACGCCAGCAATGAGCATATTGGTGTTTGATTTTGCCCTTGCCCAATAACATACCACGTGCTGCTAATTCTTTGATCACAGGGACATCGGTATCATGTATTAACATGCCTTCAAATATGCCACCTTCAGCCGTAAAGCGCCCTGCATGGTCCACGGGATTAATGATTGGCAATCCGTGCCTTATACCCGTTTCAAAATCGTCTGGGCCGTGTCCTGGAGCCGTATGTACACAGCCAGTACCTTGTTCTAGGGTAACGTAGTCAGCTAAAACAATTATAGACTCCCGCTCTATAAAGGGATGGGAGAAAACCACACCTTCAAGATCAGCCCCCTTTAAAGTTGACAATATAGTATAGCTTTCTAGTTTATTATCTTTTGCTACCGCGTCAATCAATTCTACTGCTAAAAGATAAATTTCACCTTGGGATTCCACCCATGCGTATTCTAATTCCGGATGAACAGCAATGGCAACATTGGCCGGCATTGTCCAAGGCGTGGTTGTCCAAATGACACCATATACATTTTCAGCATTTATTCCTACAGGCAAAGTCCCTTTATCATCTACTAAAGGGAATTTAACATAAATGGTATGAGATTTTTTTTCTGCATATTCAATTTCAGCTTCTGCCAAAGCAGTCTCACATGAAGTACACCAGTATACCGATTTTAACCCTTTATAAATATGACCTTTCTTAGCCATTTCTCCAAAGACCTCGATCTGCTTCGCTTCATAGGCAGGCCGCAATGTTACATATGGATTGTCCCAATCAGCACCAATACCTAAACGTTTGAAGTCTTGACGCTGGGTATCAACAAATTTCAAAGCATAATCCTTACATTCACGACGTAAATCCAATGGTTTTAGCTCATGCCTATTTAGACCGAGTATTTTTATGGCAGCATGTTCAATCGGTAGACCATGAGTATCCCAACCAGGTACATAAGGAGTATTAAATCCACGTAATGATTTGTATTTCAAAATCATATCTTTTAAAATCTTATTTAAAGCATGACCAATATGAATATCACCATTCGCATAAGGAGGCCCATCATGTAAGATAAATTTAGGCTTTTCCACCTGCGTTGTACGTTTCTCATAAATCTTTTGCTGCTTCCAGTAGTTGAGCATTTCAGGCTCTCTCTCTGGTAAATTCCCTCGCATTGGGAATTCAGTTTGCGGTAAATTAAGGGTTTTACTATAATCCAACAATAACACCTCCAAAAAAAATAAAACCTCTTCATCCCTAAAGGGACGAGAGGTTGTTTCCCGTGGTACCACCCTAATGACTTTGCAGCCACTTTAGAACGATATAACGCTCGTTAAACGGCAAATCTTACTGTATTTCAGTTTGCAGTTCAGGAGTGATCTTCACTAAACTTGATTACTATTAGGCTCACACTATTCCCAACTCGCTGTAAAATCAAATTTTTAGCTACTGTCTCCATCATGACTTGTATCATTATTAACATTCTACAATAAAGTTGATTATAACCAATAAAAGGTACATTGTCAAATTACGTTATTCATCCTCACCAGATTCACCTAATATCTCCAACTGTGCTTGTACAAGGGTACGCATACGAACACGATATACATCAACCTGTTTTTTCAAATCCTGATATTCACTAGCCATACGCCGTACTTTGTTGGCAGCTTCCTCTACAAGTTTTTGAGCGTTGATCTCTGCTTCTTTTATCATTAGTTCTGTTGTCTTTTTAGCGTTTAGCTTTACTTCTTCCGCTGTTTCCTGAGCAACAATTAGTGTATTATGTAAAGTATTTTCCATATGTTGAAAATGTTCTAATTTACTATTAAGTCGGTCCATATTCTCTTTCAACTCAATATTTTCCCGATATAATAGCTCATAATCTTTTATGACTCGGTCAAGAAATTCATCGACATCTTCTTCGTTATATCCTCGAAAGCTTCTCTTAAATTCTTTATTATGAATATCTAATGGGGTTAGCATGAATACACCTCCACGTATCTACATAAAACGTTTTAATACAATACTCATTCGTCCTTTTCTGGTTTGACCCAGTACTTCACATACTTCGACTCTCCCCCGCCCCCTCATTGAAATAACATCATTTTCTTTAATGGACTGAGCACTATTTTTAGCTTCCTGCCAGTTTACTTTTAGTTTACCTGCTACGATTTCCTCCGACATTCTGCTGCGGGAAGTACCAAAACCAGCTGCTGCTATGACGTCCAATCGAAGAGAAGCTACAGTCGTTTTGATTTCCTTTACTTTTTCTTCTCGAGGAGCAATATCTGCGATCTTCAATTGCGCAATACTGATAGGCGCCGCACCAATCTTGCTAAAATTTTGCATAAGAAAATTGAAGAAAGATGAATCGATAATAATTTGACATCCATGCCCGCACATAATGATGTCACCAATAATTTCTCGCTTAATACCAAGTGCCATCAATGCCCCCAATACATCTCGATGAGTGATTTGATAATATCTCTCATCCCATGTTACGGAAACAGCCTCTACTGCAACTTCAGGGGTACCTCGAAACTCTTCATTTACAAAAACAGCTTTAACTCGCTCCGCCCCATCATAACCACCGCTGGATACTAGCTTTAATCGATCATAATGTGCACCAATCGTTTCTGCAATACTATAACCGTAAGGATCCAGAAACTCTGTTACTTTGTACTTTCGATTACGCAATGCCGCTTCAGCTAAATCCAATAATTTAGCTGCTAACTCACCCTCACCGCTAGCCTGATAATATCGTATAATTTTTTCTCGATCACCCATGTGATTTTTTCCCCATCTCCTGTGAACGTTTCGTAGCTGCTTCTACTGCATCAATTAAAGCTGCTCTTACACCCTTTTGCTCTAACACATGTATACCCGCAATAGCAGTTCCACCTGGGGAAGTTACCATATCCCTTAATCTTGCGGGATGTTCCCCTGTTTCCAGAACCATCTTAGCTGCTCCTAATAAGGTCTGAGCTGCCATAACCAATGAATTTTGTCTGGACAAGCCAACCCGGACACCTGCATCCGTTAATGCATCAATAAGTACAAAGACGTATCCGGGACCACTACCTGATAATCCCGTTACTGCATCCATAGCATTTTCATCCATAATAATGGCTCTACCTACAGAAGCAAAAATAGTCAATACTAATTCGCCATTTTCTTCACCTGCATAATGCCCCAAAGCAAGAACAGACATACCTTCCCCTACTGCCACCGGAGTGTTTGGCATAACTCTTACAATCGGAATCCGTATCAATTTGCTCTCGAGTATTCCAATGGTAATTCCCGCTGCAATTGATACAACTAAGGTTGTAGGTGAAAGCAGCGGTGCAATGGCATCTAATACACCATTAATAATCTGAGGCTTCACAGTTAAAAATAATATATCTGCTGCCTTTACAGTATCCTTAATACTTAACGTCGTAAGTACACCAAATTTCCCAGCCATATGCTCTAGGCGATTCTGTGAAATATCATTTACGATAATTTGACTCGGCGTAACTAAATTAGCTTTTAATATTCCATCAATTAAGGCTTCAGCCATAGCTCCGCTACCGATAAAACCGATTTTTTTATTCTGCAACATCTGGTAATCCCCCGTATTTTAACTCTTTATTTATTCCATGGTAAAAATTCTTTATCGCTGCCTTCTTCATGAGGACTATAAGTAACATCTACATTATTAGGAGCACAGAGAAATATGTTGTTACCAATTTTTTGAATGCTTCCAGCTAAAGCATAGGTAGTCCCACTAATAAAGTCAATCATACGCTTAGCAACTTCTTTATCACAATTCTCAAAATTCACAACAACAGGTTTTCGATTTTTCAAATGATCGGCTACATGTTGAGCATCATCAAAAGAGAATGGCTCCACTACCATAACTTTCATTTGTTTCTGAGCAGTAGGTAAATTGACTAGGTTACTATTTTTTTTCCCTTTCCCTACTTCTAATTCTTCTACTTTTTGCTTTGGATCTTCCTCTGCCTCTACTGGTTCAAATAAGCCTAAGCTTCCCCAGACTTTTTCCATAAACTTCATGTCCCTTTATACCTCCCTTTAATATTGACGCTGTCCAAATATCCCAGTACCAATACGTACTAAATTTGCTCCCTCTTCAACACCTACAATATAATCATTTGTCATTCCCATAGATAGCCACTCTATATTTGTGCTCGCCAAATTCATATTTTTTAGTTCCATAAACAATTGACACATATTGCGAAATAGAGGTCTGGCTTGCTCTGCATTTTCATAAAAAGGTGCAATCGTCATAACTCCGCATAATCGGACATGCTCTAGATTGCTAATACACTTTGCTAATGTTAAAACATCTTTGGAAGCAATCCCAAATTTGGTATCTTCATTAGCCATATTAACCTGGATCAGGATATCTTGCCGTTTCCCTAAGGCACCGGCGATACGATCAATTTCCAGAGCCAATTTTTTACTATCTACAGAATGAATCAGATCAAACAGCTGGATTGCTTGACGAACCTTATTGGTCTGCAGATGACCGATAAGATGCCATTCCACTTGTTTCTGAAGTATTTGAGCTTTTTTAGCGGCTTCTTGTATTCTATTTTCACCAATTGCCAGCACTCCAGCAGCAACCGCTTCTTGAATTGCTGCTACATCATGATTCTTTGTTACAGCTACCAATTTAACATTTTTAGATTCATTGATTAATGTCTTACTTCTCTTATGTACAGCACTATGAATATTTTCTATAACTTGGGTTAAGTTTGTTCGAATAGACATGGTAAACCCTCCATTATATGCATTATTCGCGAATAAACATTAATTTCCTCTTAAGTATCTCCTAAACATAAAAAATATATTGACATTACAATAATAAGAAAAACGCTGGCGCATCCTTTAAAACATATAAAACGAATCGAACCACAAAGACGCAAAGGACATAAAGGGTGGGTATTTAGTATTTTTTGTGCTCTCCTTTGTATGCCGCAGCTGCGGCATTGTGCCTTTTTGGTTCATAATTTCTTATATGTTTTCACTTGCAAAACTTATAAATTCTATAAAAAAATCTTGTAAGCATTCGCTTACAAGACAATAACAGCTCCGATTCTCCCAGTAGCCCCATTTTCTTTTCGATAAGAAAAAAATAATTCATGATTACAAGCAGTACACACTTCACTGGTTACCACGTTACTTCCTTTTACACCGATTTCTTCTAATTGGCGAACATTGGCTTTCCACAAATCAAAATACCATTTGCCCTTTTCATTGGCTTCTTTTATTAGTTCTTCCCAATTATTGAATTGTTTTTTTAGTTTATTGATTACGATTTCATCAACAACATAGCAGCAAGGACCAATAGAAGGAGCTATTCCAACTAGGCAATTCTCAGGTTTCGTACCAAAATTAGATTGCATGGAAAGGATTGTTTTTTGCGCAATCTTTTCCACCGTTCCTCTCCAGCCTGCATGAACTGCACCAATGGCTCGCTGTAACGGATCTACAATTAACACTGGGACACAGTCAGCAAAAAATAACATTAAAGGAATGCCCGGAACATTGGTAATTAGAGCATCTGTATTTGGGATTGCATCCTCGTAGCTGCCTGCTCCTCTTCCTTTCGCTTCCTTGGTTACCACTGCAATATGATCCGTATGAAGCTGTTGAGCGGTCACAATATGTTCTGAATTAATCCCAATCCCTTGACAAAATAGCTGCCGATTTATAATAACACTCTCATCACAATCACCTGTATGCAGCGCTACATTCAAGGAATGAAATGGAGGCTTACTTACCCCGCCAAATCGACTAGATATACCATGTTTAATAGCTAATGCACTGAAATGGGTAAACGTTCCATACCATTGCCCGCTAGTTCCATAGTTTAAAATAAATCGCTCCATCACTACACACTCCCATCAGCCTTTTTTACATATTCCACACCGAGTACAGCCTTGCGCACATGGAGCAGTAAATTCTTCTTTTTTAGCCTCTTCTAATTCTCGTTCTAAGTACAATGAATCTAGCCCCATATCCAGCACCTTCCAAGGCAAAATTTCACTTTCTGGCTCCCGCTGACGATATAAGTAATCTTCCTCACGAAGCATGTTCTCTTTCATCGCCTGCTTGAAGCCTTTACTGCCGCCCTTCTCGTGAGCGTCTAGCAATACAGCAGACAACCGCCGATCTCCTCTAGCTAAAACCCCTTGAATATAAGCTTCTTTTGGCGATTCAACCAATACTTCTATTCCTCTTCGTTGTCGCAAACTAGAGTTAATATACTTTAATCTTTTTTCTACTACTGAAACCTGAGTCATGGGCATCCACTGAAAAGGTGTAAAAGGTTTAGGAATAAAGGGATTAACACTTAAGGTTAACCGTCCTCTACTGCCCAAAGATTCCATATACTCTTTAATATTTATTGCCATGGTAACGATTTCTTCAATGTCTTCTTCTTCCTCAGAAGGTAAGCCAATCATAATATAGAGTCGAATATGGGGTATCCCTGCGTTAACCGCCATTTTTATAGAATTAAATAGATGCTCATCTGTAATGGTTTTATTAATCACTTTGCGCAAACGGATACTCGCTGCTTCCGGAGCTAAAGTAATCGTTCGATGCTTACTAACAGCCAATGCATTTACTAAATCCAAGGTAAGAGTATCGGCTCTTAAAGAGGCGACAGACATATGCATTCCTTGCTCTAAAATAATATTACATAACGAATCAATCTCAGGATAATCAGAAATCGCAGCCCCCATTAATCCAACCTTACTGCGATATTCTTTTGCCTTTACAACGGCCGCTTCTAATGTCTTTAGCGATCTTACTCGAGGATTTCGATAGCAATACCCTGCCATACAAAATCGACAATGGCGACCACAGCCACGAGCCACTTCAATTAAAAACATATCTTTAAACTCAGTATTTGGAGTTACAATCACCGTCTGGGCCTCATACTGATCCAACTCTTGAATCCAGCGTCGCTGTACATGCTGGGGCACTCCCTCAGGACAAGACATTTTTTTAATCGTACCATCTGCTTTATATTCCACTTGATAAAAACAAGGCACATATGCACCAGGAATTTGTGCTATTTGAAATAAGATTTCCTGCCTAGAGATATTATTATCACGTGCCTGATAATAGACATCTAATATTTCGTGTATGATTTCTTCGCCTTCACCAATGATAAACACATCAAATAAATCAGCTAAAGGTTCCGGATTAAAGGTCGCACACGGACCGCCTGCAATAACCAAAGGATCTTTTTCTCCCCGATCAGCAGCTAATACAGGAACCTTTCCAAGCTGTAAAATATTCACTACATTAAAATAATCCATTTCAAATGTTAGAGCAAAGCCAATTAAAGAGAATCCATATAATGGGCGTTGCGTTTCAATCGTCATTAACGGTGTATTCGTACGAATATATTCAGGCTCTGTTTTTCTGTCAGGTAAAAATAACCTTTCGCAGGCTGTATCTCCCCTAGAATTGACTTGTTGATAAATAATTTGAAATCCTAAATTGGACATTCCTACATGATATGTATTTGGATACACTAATGCAAAGCCTTGACGTGATCCAGGAGGAAAAACCATCGCCCCCTGTTCTTCTGCCAAAGTTTTCTGTAACTTTTCTTTTAATTGCCAAGTCAAAACTTATCACTCCATCTTAAATACGATACATTCCTTTTAACCGTTTCATTACAGATGTGCTACACGCTGCTCTAATTCTTCATGCTTCGCATCATTAAAGCGCTCAATAGTACTCAGGTAACCAGTGATGCGCCGTACTCTTTTGATGTCAGACATAGAACATACAGGGCATGTATCCCCACCAATTACACCGAGATAACCACAACCTTCACAAAAATCTACGGGAAAATTAATGCCTGCATATCCCATATCACATTGCTGCATGTAACGAATCACATCTTCAACTGCCTTGAGGTTATTCACAGGAGGTGCTGTAAACTCCACATAACTAATATGACCTGCATTTGTATATTTATGATAAATCGCTTCTATTTTTATTTTATCATATACACTAATGGAATAATTGACAGGAATATGAAAGGAGTTAGTGTAATATTCTTTATCTGTTACACCAGGAATTAAGCCATACTCACGGCAATCCATTTTGACAAAACGTCCTGCTAAACCCTCTGCCGGTGTTGCCAGCAACGTATAATTCAACATGTATTTATCCGTAGCCTTATCAACTTTATTGCGCATAAATGCCACAATTTCTTCACCCAATATTTGGGATTCCTCGCCTTCACCATGATGATAACCCGTTAAGGCAATCAAAGCTTCAGCTAAGCCAATAAAACCTACTGATAACGTACCATGTTTGATCACATCTGCAATCGTGTCATTTGGAGCTAATTTGTCTGAATCCAAATATAAGCCTTGCCCCATTAAAAATGGCATATCTTTTACTCTTAATTTCCCTTGCACCTGATAACGATGAAACAACTGTTCACAAGTTAAATCAATGAGATCGGATAAGCTCTGATAAAACTTCATTAAATTTCGCTCTGCCTGAATCGCAAGCCTAGGTAAATTGACTGTGGTAAAACTAAGATTTCCCCGCCCATCCGTTACTTCCGGTCCGCATTTATTAGACATAACTCTAGTACGGCATCCCATATAGCCAATCTGATCACCATAAGGTTTGTTAAATGAAGCATCCATGAAACTAAAAGTAGGATTCAAGCGCTGAGAAGCTACACGGATTGCCAGCTTAAATAAATCATAATTAGGGTCTTTCTTATTAAAGTTAATACCTTCTTTTACACGAAAAATAATATTGGGGAAAATAGGGTTCTCTCCATGGCCTAACCCCTTCTCATATGCCAATAAAAGATTCTTCGTTACTCTACGTCCCGCTGGTGTAGTATCTGTACCGATATTCAGACTAGAAAATGGAACTTGTGCTCCTGCCCTGCTATGCATAGAATTGAGATTATAAATAAATGCTTCCATCGCCTGATAAACCTCTTCTTCTTTGATGCCTTCCATAAAAGGAGCCATATCCGAATCAAAGAAAGCAAAAGACTGACCACCATGCATATCATTTTGCGAACTTTGCAAAATAATAGCAGCTAAAGCCGCTGCAGATGCTGGGCGCTTCGGTGGCCGAATATAGCCATGCCCATTATTAAAACCATCTTTTAATAATTTACCAAGAGGAATTTGTACACAAGTTAATGTTGTTCCATAAAAGTCTAAATCATGAATATGAATGTCTCCTTTTATATGAGCATTAGCCATGTGTTCAGGAAGTAAGCGATTCAAATAATAAGATTTGCTGGCAGCGCTGGCAATCTGCAGCATTTTGGCTGAAGGAGAATTAGAAATATTAGCATTTTCTCGATTGGTTTCTACTAAGATTTCTGCAACAGCATCCATCAAATAGGATTGACCATCGCGCATACGAGTTCGTTTATCTCTATATAAAATATAGGCTTTCGCCGTTTTTGCATGTCCTTTTTCAATTAAAATTTTTTCTACAGCATCCTGGACCTCTTCAACACCAAATGTCCCCCCATTATATTCTTGTTTTAAAAAGCGCAGGACATCTAATGTTAATTCCATTGCTAATTGTTTATCCGCTCCACCTACAGCTTTAGCAGCTTTAAAGATAGCTTCTGTAATTTTATTTTCATCAAAGGAGACCTCGCGTCCATCTCGCTTTTTAATTTTCATAATGATACCAATTCCTCACTTTATATAGGTTATACTGTAATTATTGTTTATTTTTTCATCAATGCTTGCAATTCTTCCATAAAATTATTAATATCTGCAAATTGCCGATACACTGAAGCAAATCGAACATATGCTACTTGATCAAGATCCTTTAAATGTTTCATTACAATTTCACCAATTTGCTGCGTAGAGATTTCTCGTTCCATCGTATTGCGAATATCTCGCTCTACTCGCTCTCCTAAGGCTTCTATTTCATTAATCGGTATATATCGTTTCTCACAAGCCCTTACAATCCCATTTAATAATTTACTCTGTTCAAAGATTACACGACGACCATCTTTTTTTATTACCATTAAGGGGGATTGTTCGATCATTTCATATGTAGTAAAGCGGCGCATACATTCCAAACACTCACGCCTACGCCGAATCGTACTCCCCTCTTCCGCTGCTCGTGAATCAATCACTCGACTTTCTACACAGCCACAAAATGGACAACGCATAGGAATTCCCCCTTTTCAACAAACTTCATAAAGTAGTAGCCTTTTCTTGACGTATTCTCAACAATATTTAAACGAGCTAACACCCATCAGCTCACTACAATTTACTGCTACATTGTCTTACTAGATATTGTGCTCTATTATTTACTTTACGCCATATATTGTGCTTCTCCTGCTTGGCTTTTAAATAAAAATTAATTTTAATGAAAACAATCAAAAGAAAACGACTGCCAACTTCATAAAAAGCTGCAATCGTTATCATTATATCATATGTACGTAACATATTTACTAATCCTTATTTATCCAGGTGTTTGATTTCGGCAAAAGCAGTGGCCTCTACTAAAATAACATCAAACCCTATTTTATTAATTTTATCCCAAGGAATTACAACATCTTCGCTACGGCCAAATAAGCCTAAAAACCTGCCATTTCCCGGAACTACGATAGCTGTTAATCTTCCACTTTCCACATCAATTTCAATATCTGTAATCGCCCCTAACCTTTTACCATCAACAATATTGATTACTTCTTTAAGTTTAAGATCTGATACGCAATTGGTAATGCCTTTCATATCATCCACACCCCCAATACATTCTATGAGGGACAAGAAGATTTATGATATCCCATTTCAATAAATTTATTTGATGAACACCTAAGCTTGCTATTTCCCTATTCTACTTTTCCTTGCTCTGCTTTGCAGTATATGCTAAACAATTCTGCCCAGAGGCCCCTCTAACCACTTCGGAAGGCGATGATGTACTTTTAATCCCCATAGCCCTACATCCATAGGGAAAATTTCGGTCCCAAGTTGTATAAAGATGCACACACTTACTACATATGGGTTTTTGCATATTATTTCTATCACCTCTAAGGCAGTCAAACCATACTCGTAAAAGCAATACGATTCATTTAAACTTTATAATCTACTGTTACGCCGACTCGTCCAGCAGCATGACTCGCTCGATTGACAATCCCATCTTTCTTTTCTTCTTCGTCTTCTTTTTTCTTTAGAGATTGATTGTTCGCCTTTTCTTTCGGCATATATTCAGGTCTTTTAAATAGTTGTATACGTCCAATAGGCTTCACTCGCAATGCTTTTTCAACTGCTTCAATTGGTGGAATTCGCTCATCTCTTTTCATACCAATCACCGCCTAATATACTTCTATAATCTTATTAAAGCATGCTCTGATATACCTGTCAATAATTCCCCTTTAAGCCTTAAAGTATTCTTTTACATTATTCATTATTTATCTGAACTTCCATATATTTTTCTATTTTCTCTCTACTATCGAACTGACAGATACCTGTCTGAATAAAAGCATTGGCAACCGCTCTTTCAAGAGTTACCAATTCAGGTATATCACTCTGTTCTACATACTCAATAACTCTACATTCACCATTTTCAATGGCAGAGTATGGTCCACCATTCCGATTCGTCCTTCCAATAATTAGACCACGAAATATACCTTTGCAGGGCTTTCTCTCATATGCCATATTATCACCTCATCTAAATCTATGTAAGAGCATTACCATTGATACCTTTATCGATTAAAAGGAAAGAACACGAGCCTAAAGGTTCGCGTTCTCTCCTGCAAGACAGCAATTTAAAATTTATAAGCAACGGAAGCACGGAAAGAAGTATTATCAGCATCGGTGTCAATTGCAGAATTGCTTTTATATAATAAGTTCAGTGAAGTGGTTTTATCAAATTTGTGGTTATAAATATAGTATGCACCTTTTTCTCCACGATCCCAATCAGTATAAATATCTGCATTAGCATCAGTTCTGTGGGAATAAGCGGATAAGCTATTTTTATCATCAAAGGCATACGTTACCCCAAGGACGAGAGCATCATTTTTAGTATCAGCATCAGATTTAAGATAATCCGCTACAAAGCTGGCTTTACCAGTAGTATATTGGACATCAGTTCCCCAGAAAGTTCTATCACTACCCGCATTAGGATTAGCTTTTGCAATGGTACCTCCTACAGTCCAATCTTTTACAGGACTATAAGAAGCATGAACAGAATAAACCTTATCTTTAGTATCTTTATCACTTTTACCAGCAACAATCTGTAATGAAGTTATACCGGATTTTCCAGTAGCGACTACACCATCAAAAAGTGCCATATCTTCTCCAATATATCCTTCACTACTATATAAAAGAGCGGTAGGGCTAATAGAAAGTCCCTGACGTCCTACTTTATATTGAAAATCTTTGTCCTTCACGATAATTCCATATTGATCAATAACAGCTACACTATTACCATATTTAGTTTTGGAGAAATCTGGACCAATTTTGTCTCCGCTAAGAGATTGTGCTGCAAAGCGAGCAAATAAATCAACATTATTGCTTAAGGCTGTTTTGGCATTTAAGCGAAAACTATATATTCCACCTTGAGTATCCGGTTCACCATCAGCAGTATTAGAGCGGTATTGTACTTTGACTTGACCATCAAGTTCTACAGGAGCAGCAAAGGCAGCTCCTGTAGTTAAAACCATAGCGGCAGCAAGAGCAGTAGTAATTATTTTCTTCATCATATTTCCCCCAATATTATTGTTCCCCTATGGCTTCTTCGGTACCGATAGATATCCAGCTGTGTATTTGGCTCCCCACCGACTAGCCAGCTTGTAGCTCTATCTAGATGTTATACATATCCACCTCCAAGTACATCTAAGACTATACTTACAAAATTTTAGGATTTATCGTTAATTCGTCGGACAAATCATAAAATCCTGCTGGAAATAAAAACAAACGTTTTTATTTCCAGCACATTCATTGAAGTTAATTATCAATGAATCACAGTAGTGTACTATGTCTCTTGTGAAAATACAGATTTTATGTTTTTTTTACATTTGGACTAGTTAAAAAGCCATGGTATAATAGACTTATCTCTTACAAGATGCAACAATCGAGCAAAGGAGGAATGCACTTTGGATTTACAGGCTCTATTACTTGATAAGAAGAAAAAAGCAAACGAAAACAATAAATCATTCTTAAAGGCGGCTAAGGGAAAAGCTAACAATACCAGCCATCAAATGCCCATGAGAAAAGCCGGCAGAGGAAAATAAGTTTCAAATAAAGAAGACTAAGATTCAGATGGAATGCTAACACTCCATCTGAATCTTAGTCACACTTTTCTGTAGGACTTAATCGCTCTTAGCCCCACTTATAGAAGATGGAATCTTAGGGCGTTTTAGTTATTGGATACATTCTTCTAAAATGACAGAACATTCGTTCTGTCATTTTTCTTTTATCCTCACATAAAAATAGATAACACTCAATAATAATGGAGGATATTATGAATGCGCTATATGTGAGGGTGTCAACAGATGATCAAGCCCGCAAAGGTTATTCTTTAAGCGACCAAATCGCTGCCTGTCGCAATCATTTATTAGCGATGGATCACACTGGGATAAAAGAATATATTGACGATGGCTATAGCGGAGAATATTTAGAGCGCCCTGGCCTTGATAAACTACGAAGTGATTTGCAAAATGGGATCATAAAAATCGTAGCTATTTATGATCCCGATCGTCTTTCCCGTAATCTTACCAATCAATTAATTATTGCTGATGAAATAGAAAAAACAGGTGCAAGAATTACTTTTGTAACCGGCGATTATGATTCCTCACCAGAAGGCCGCTTATTTTTCAGTATGAAAGGCGCTATTTCTGCTTATGAAAAATCAAAAATTCGTGAAAGAACTTCTCGCGGTCGCCGAGCGAAAGCAACTCAAGGAAAAATCGTCTCCAATGCCCACCCCTTTGGCTATGACTGGGATAAAAAAAATAGTATGTATGTCATCAACGAAGAGGCAAGTAAAACCATTCAATTCATTTA
Organism: Pelosinus baikalensis; assembly: GCF_020819555.1. NCBI lineage: Bacteria > Bacillati > Bacillota > Negativicutes > Selenomonadales > Sporomusaceae > Pelosinus > Pelosinus baikalensis. Next base: position 86,259 of record NZ_JAJHJB010000006.1, on the reverse strand, counting down.
TCATTTATGCATTCATCAAGGTTATGGTTCAAGGCGGATTACTTTAGAGTTAGCACGCCTTGGTATTGTCGGTACAAATAATCGCCCACTCTCGATCTGCACTGTCTCACGCATTCTTACTAAAGAAATGTATCATGGACAGCATTATCTTTTTAAGCAAAGAACTTGTAAAACGGGTCAGAATAGCCGCGAAATCAAAGATAACCCTCCTGAAGCTTGGATTCCTGTTACAATTCCTGCGATAGTCACTCGTGAAATGTGGGAATCTGCCCAATTGCAGATCCAACGAAATAAGAAATTGGCAACACGTAATAATAAACATAATTATCTTTTACGAGGATTGTTGCATTGCGCTCTCTGCGGACGCTCCATGACAGCCTATGCTCGTACTGCTAAGCGAAAAAACGGTAGTGATAAAATTTACTATTATTATTCTTGTATTTCCAAAGAATCAAATACATATGCAGTCAATGGCACCTCTTGCCAGTGTCGCCGAATACCCGTGGAAGATTTAGAACAGGCTGTCTGGCAATGCCTTGTTACGCTAGCAACTGCTAAAGATCATTTACAAGAATACCTACTTACCAACACCAATTTTAGCTATTCACAACAAATAACGAACTTACATGCTATCCAAATTGAACTAAAGAAGAAAAAAATAAATACCCTGCGTTGGTATCAAGAGAATTTGATTGATAGTGAAACAGTAGAAAGAGAATTACAGACCCTAAATAAGGAGCTAGCTACTATCCATCACAATATATCTGAGCTGAGAACTGTCCAGGAAAAAATAAATCAGCTGGTAACATCACCAACTGATTTAATCACAGCCAAAACCTTTGCAGAAAAACGCAGTGTATTACTTAAACTATCATATCGTATTTTTGCAGTAAGACTTAATGATTCTTTTGAATTTTACATTGAAAAATAATCATATATCTGATGAAGAAACCCGCCAAAATCTCTTTTATTTGATAATTATTGGAAAATCTATGTTCGTTTTTATCATTTGAATATCTGACATGTTAAGATCTGACGTCTTTATCATATTTTTCCCCCCTACGCCTCTGCTTGTTCCATATAGTATATGAAATTAAAGAGTAAAGGTGTCAGGGATGTAGCAGACAAATAAAATTCACTTTAGCCCCTCTTTCCAAAGTTCAGCTAATTTCCAGCGAAATTCAACTTTTTCGTTTTTCTGTTCTGCATCACCAATAACTTCTTTTGGCGGCAGTGCAGTCGCATTAGTAATATCAATAAAACAAAGAGGAGGAAATAATACGCACCACCAATTTTTACCTTCTGCCTTTCCTATAAGTACACGTACTGCCTCATATTTTCCAGCCGGCAATACCAAATTACCATATGATTTTATAGGAAAATCAAACATGCCTAACTCTATCGCTACCGGCTCATGGGATCCATTCATTGCCACGACCTTTTCCGCCACAGCAGTAAGTTCACCCTGATGTTCCAATACAACCTGCCTTGCCATTTCTTTATCAATAGCAGTTTCTAAATGCGGTGCTAAATAAGCAATAACGGCATCACGGACTTTTAACTTTAGCTGTTGGTCAGATGTACTATCACTATTCGCTAGTACATGTAAACGGATGAGATTTTCCTTACCGAGTGATACGGGTAATTTTTCTTGTCCATAGTAAAGCAAAAACCCCCATCCAGCAACAATGAAAAGAACGATTAGCAAACCTCTTCCCCATAACGTATTATACTTCACAATCAATTTCTCCCCTATTCATTTATATATATTTTCGCATATGGCTAAGAGCCGCTTTTTCTAATCGTGAAACTTGCGCCTGAGATATGCCAATCTCATCGGCCACTTCCATTTGTGTTTTTCCTTCAAAGAAGCGTAAATTAAGTATATGTTTTTCCCTATCGCTTAATCTATGCATTGCTTCTTTGATTGCCACCCCTTCTAGCCAATTAAAATCTAGCTGCTTATCATCACTAATCTGATCCATTACAAATATAGGATCCCCACCATCATGATAAATTGGCTCAAATAAAGATATTGGTTCTTGAATTGCATCAAGGGCAAAAATGATTTCTTCTCGTTGAATTTTAAGTTCATCAGCAATTTCTTTGATGGACGGCTCACGTGAATGCCTATTGACAAGAGAATCTCTTACCTGCAGAGCCTTATAAGCAATGTCTCGCATTGAGCGACTAACGCGAATTGGATTATTATCTCGTAAATACCGACGTATCTCACCAATAATCATAGGTACGGCATAGGTAGAAAATTTCACATTTTGTGACAGATCAAAATTATCAATGGCTTTCATCAAACCGATACAACCTACCTGGAATAAATCATCTACATATTCTCCTCGATTATTAAATCGTTGAATAACACTCAGTACCAATCGTAGATTACCATATATTAATTGTTCTCTTACAGACAATTCTCCATTTTGAAGCACCACAAATAGTTCACGCATCTTAGTGGCGGAAAGCACCGGGAGTTTCGCTGTATTTACGCCGCAAATTTCTACTTTATTAATAATCATTTTATTCCCCCCATTGGTTTCCATAGTCCATTTGAATTATTACCATACATGAGCATTATTGCCATGGATAGTTAGTTTTATTCATCCTCGCTGCAATGGATAAAACAAATGCCCTAAAAACCAACAAGCTCTTATCGAAATAAGCCTTGCAGCTATATTTCTCATAAAAAATAAAAATACACCTCATCAGAGGTGTATTGGATAAGATTCTACTTATATATGTTGAAATAAATCTTCTACATGGCAATCATCAGGATGGAATATAGGGGTGAGCGGCGTTACGTAGGAAGCAAGCGAATTCCTATATTCCATCCCTGGCAGACTAACAATCTATATTCAAGTTTCTCAATGCATTGTATATAGACTAAATCTTTGCTTTATCATTATTCCATACGCATAATTTCTTTACGCAGGCGTTTAATAATTCTCTTCTCCAGTCTAGAAATATAGGATTGGGATATTCCTAACATATCGGCAACTTCTTTTTGGGTACGTTCTGCCCCATCATCATGCAAGCCAAATCGTAACTCCATAATACGCCTTTCTCGCCCGCATAGTTTATTCATAGCGGTATGCAGCAAAGTCTTATCCACTTCTTCTTCAACGGATTTATAAATAATATCGTTTTCTGTACCTAACACATCTGATAAGAGTAACTCATTACCATCCCAGTCGATGTTCAAAGGTTCATCAAAAGATACTTCCGCTCTGGTTTTGCTATTACGCCTAAGATACATCAAAATCTCATTTTCAATGCATCTCGATGCATATGTCGCTAACTTTATGCGTTTTACAGGATCAAAAGTATTTACAGCCTTAATCAAACCAATTGTCCCTATACTAACAAGATCTTCTATTCCCACCCCTGTATTTTCAAACTTGCGGGCAATGTACACGACTAGACGTAAATTTCTTTCAATAAAAATACTTTTAACTCCTAAGTCGCCTTTTTGCAAACGAGTTAATAAAAATACTTCTTCGTCATTACTTAAAGGGGGAGGCAATACTTCTGTACTACCAACATAAAAAACCTCATCAGCCGCTAATATTCCCAATCTTTGCAACAAACAGATCGCCTTTAGTTTGATCACTATTTTAATGATAGACCATGTTATGCGCATATACTTGCCCCCTCTTTTTTGTATAACTCATTGATTATCTGAGGATGTAATAAGCCAGCATATGTTCCATCCTCTGATAGAGCACCACTATAAATTCCAATTACCACATTCTGAATCCTTATTTCTGCTGTCCCTGATAGAGATACAAGTAAGGCATCAGCTCTAAAAGCGAGCAACATACTGCGGCTTCCAATGCCATGATAAGGAATAATTTGTGTACGTGATAGCCATTTTTCATCAGCACACTGGGATAAATTCACCAACCACATTTCTGGTACATTTTCTCGTAAAAAAGTTACCACATCCTCACTTAAAATTGACTCTATAATATATTGACTAACTAAAACCACTGGTTTATGACCTACTGTAGTATATAAACTATTACCTGTATCAAGCATGGCTGTTAACTCAGCCACCTGTCCATTATATTCAATTTTCACTCGATATAGGCTTTGCTGCCGAGTTGTACTCGATAACATACGCCGTATTATAGTAACAATCAAAATAGATCCTAAACAACTTCCCCATAATACATTTTCCCAGGATAAAGTTGTAAGAATTCTGACCAACGTATGAGAATAATGATTCACTTGCCAGAAATAAACCCATCCAACAATAGAACCACCTAAAATAAAGGAGACAACATAAAAAGATGCTAACAATAAAAATGATCTGCGTTTGGATGTATAGCCAAAAGCTATATAAATCAGCAGCCATGACATTACTAACTTAGCGATAGCGGTATGAAAAAACTCCATGTTAGGCATCATGCCGATTAAGACGTAGCAACCCCCTACTGCCGCTGCCAATAATATACGCCAAACTTTATATGTAGCCCCTACCGTCCAAGCAGTTAACATTAGAATCATACTATTCATCATTATATTAATAATAAAGAGCACATCAGCATAGATATACATCAATAACCTTCCTATCATCATAAACGTAGCAGCAATATACATTTTAATAATAATCTATTGTTTCATTGCATAAGTTATTCTTATTATAACAAGATGGTCTTTATTTTTTTGTAGAAATATGGTTTTTTCTTCCAACTTATTTGTTATACCAATCGTGCGGAAAAACTGGATTACTACTTATTTTTTAAATCTTAAACAAAAAAAGCATGCAAAATTAAATTTCGCATGCTTTTTTCTCTACATTATTCATTTATATTCTCGCATTAATATAAGGGAAGAGGTTAATATTAACGTCTCATCCATGTTGGTATATCTAAATCACGTACTTTAAAAGGCTCTATCGTTGTACTCTCCAATTTTCCTTTTACTACACTAAGAGGCTTACCATCAAACCCTGTAGCAATTACAGTTACACGAACTTCATCCTGAAAATTTTCATCGATGACTGCGCCAAAAATAATATTTGCTTCAGGATCAACTGCATCAGAAATAATCGCAGCAGCCTCATTTACTTCTAATAAACCTAAACTCGGTCCTCCTGTAATATTTAAAAGAACTCCCCTGGCCCCTTCAATCGAAGTTTCTAGCAAAGGACTCTTTATCGCCGCTTCAGCTGCAGCTACTGCTCGATTATCACCTGAACCATAGCCAATCCCCATTAGGGCTGAACCCGTATCAGTCATAATGGTCTTCACATCTGCAAAATCCAAATTAATAAGCCCTGGTACAGCAATTAGATCTGAAATCCCTTGCACCCCTTGTCGTAATACATCATCAGCAATGCGAAAAGCATCGATCATAGAAGTACGCTTATCAGCAACTTGCAATAAGCGATCATTCGGTATGGTAATCAGGGTATCTACTTTTTCTTTCAACTTTGCGGTTCCACTTTCAGCTTGCGCCTGACGTCTCCGCCCTTCAAAAGAAAAGGGTTTTGTGACAACACCAACCGTTAATGCTCCTACCTCTTTAGCACACTCAGCAACAACAGGAGCTGCACCAGTACCCGTACCGCCTCCCATTCCTGCAGTTACAAAAACCATATCAGCACCACGCAATGCCTTTATAATTTCTTCACGACTTTCTTGAGCAGCTTTCTCACCAATGTCCGGATTGGCACCCGCTCCAAGTCCCTTGGTAAGTTTCTCGCCAATTTGTATTCGATAAGCTGCCTGAGAATGCATTAATGCTTGTGCATCTGTATTTACTGTTATAAATTCTACACCATGTAGACCAGCAGCAATCATCCGATTTACAGCATTATTTCCACCACCGCCAACACCAATTACTTTAATTGCAGCAAATTGATCTAAATCCATATCTAATTCAAGCATGGAATTTCCCCCTTATAGTCACAAGATTTAGTTTTTTAAAAAATTTCTACACTTACTCATCAATGACCGCCAAGGATTACTCTCTAGAATAACTTGGGGTTTTGGCAAATTCTTCCCTGCATATTTTAATATCCCATAACAAGCTGCATTTTCAGGAGAACGATATTCTAGAGGCAGTTCCTGATGAATGACAACTTGAACCGGTATACCAAAGGTTGCTTCTATGTTTTGAACAAAACCGGACATAGCCCCACAACCACCAGTAAGAAAAATCTTTTCAATTTTATTTTCTGCCAAAAATATTTTACTATGCTCATGCATTAAATAAACAAGTTCACTGATACGACTCTCAACAATTTTATATAAAAAGTCATAAGAAACATGCTTGTCCGTAGTACCATACGCATTACAATCTAAAATGATCTCCTGCCCCTGTAGTTGTTTATCCAGTTTTGCATAATATTTCTTAATCTCCTCAGCATGTTCCCAGGAAATGGCTAATCCTCGCATAATATCACTTGTAATATAATTTCCACCTAGAGGTAACGCTGTAGTGAAATCGATATGTCCCTCTTGGTACAAGATTAACTCTGTACTCCCCGCTCCTATATCTATCACTAAAAAGTTTTCAGCAGGCACTGGAATTATAGCTTCTGTAACAGCAACAGCATTAGCAATTACACCAACAACATGTATACCTAACGTTTCAATTTCTTTAATCAGATCATTGAGTGTCATTTTAGGTATACTTACAACATGAGCCTCCACTTCTAAGTGAGAACCTTTTTCCTGTAGTGGCAATTCATTTTTTCTTTGTTTATCAACAAAAATCTTCTGTGGCAATACATGTAACACTTCATGATCATCAGGAATAGCAACCAATGCTGCAGCACGATACACACGGTTCACGTCATCTATTGTAATGTTACTAGGAGCTGAAGGAGCAATGCTACCAATACTATTTACTGCATTAAGTTCCATACCGCCAATGCCGATATAGGCATCCTTAACGGAAAGATTAGTAGCCATTACTGCACAGTCAACAGCTTGTTCAATAGACTTGACCAATAGATTACAATTGGAAATTACACCTTTTGCAAAACCATTTGTTGTCATCTGTCCACTACCAGCGATTGTTACATGTCCATCTAGACCAATTTTCCCAACAAATATTTTAATATTGCTTGTACCGATATCAATTCCTAAGATATTTTTGCTATCCATGGCTAACCTCATTTGAAGTATTCTACACCATACTCCTATTTCAACATAAATACCAAATTTCCTTTTTTTATTGTAATAAAGAGACAATTATCCTACTAATATTTTTAAAAAGTCCCATTATCAGCAAATTAACACCTTGATTATCTTTTTATATTAAGAAAAGACTTGGCGTAGACCAAGTCCTCAGAAGTTCTAACTATTCTAAATCCTTATTATTTCCTTAAAAAATAGCGCCGAATGATTGCTAAGTTTTGGAATATCCGTAAACCAAAAGCTAATAGTGCAACATAATATAAATCAATACCCAAGCCTTCACCGATGTACACTAATCCAGCAGCCATTAAAGCATTTGTAAAAAATCCTGTAATAAATACAGTATTATCAAATTTTTCTTCCGCTCCAGCCCGTAATCCACCAAATACAGAGTCCAAAGAAGCTAATAAAGCAACTGACATGAATTTTGCATATTCAACAGGTATAGTAAGAGGGAAAAAAATACCTAAACTAATACCAATAATAAGTCCAACCAATGGTAAAGCCACTATTTACCACCATCCTTTATTGGCTTGGCATATTCAAAGCGAAATGCACCTTTATATGCAGGAACGTCTACAACGTCTTGTTTTTTCAGACTGACCTGAATACCCCAAAATTGCAATGTCTCTATTACTCCGCCTCTCATTTTAAGGGAATTTTCTAAGGTTTGCGGTTCACCAATCACCAATATTTCATATGGCGGCGAATAGCGTGTATTATTTACCGATAGCGTTGGTCCAGCGCAACGTATTTCTGATGTGGCAATTAGCCTCTGCCCATTAATAGAGATCGCCTCTGCACCAGCTGCCCACAATTCATTAATTACCTTTAACATATCTTCATCATGAATTAAATATAAGTTCGGATTTTCTCCTGGTTTCGATAATCTTTTGCTATCGTCAATTGTTATACTAAGACCCGTTCCTCTTACAGCCACTACACCAGCACCCATTTTAATATTTTCACTTTCTTTCGTCGCCGATTCAGCTCCTGTCGTCTGTCTTAATTCATATACTTGTTTTAGTAGTACATCACGTTCTTTTTCAGTTTGACTTAAGCGTTGTGATAAGTCCTCAATACGCTGAAAAGGAATACTTGATCGGATATCCTGGGCCGTACGAAATTGTACCGCTAACATAAACCCTAGTACCACGCATACCAAGGCAATAGCAGCTTGTCCTTGTCTAAGCTTCAGCAATTTCTCGCTCTCCTTTTTTTAACTATATTTTTTGTATTCTTGAAGTTCCTCACCCTCTTAAGGTTTTAATTTAATAAAAGGTGAGGCGTAGGTAAGATCAATATACTCTACATTCATTTTTTTATCACTAATTTCATGTAAAATAGTATTTGTTAATTTAACCTTATCAGACAATCTTTCACTACTGCCCAAACGTATCTGCACGGATGCAACTGTATAAGCACTGACTTGCTCTGGCGATATTACATTTACCTCAGAGATTTGATTCAATACTGGTTCATCCAGCAATGATAAATAGTGTACAACACTTTGAATCGTTGGATTTTCAATTTTGTCACTCACATACTCATTATCTAATCGAATTCCTGTTATCATAGGCACATTCATATTTTTTAAATTTTTGAAAGCTGCTAGTACAATCCCTTGGGAGTCCAATTCTAAGAATCCATAGCTACTAGTGACATACACGATCGGCTTACGTTCCTTTATATGAATGACTATGGTTCCTGGAAAGCGCCGTGAAATCTCAACCTCTGCAATTCTTAAGTCATTAAGTAAGCGATTTCTTATATCCGAGGTGTTTAAATTAAATATATTCAATTTTTCAGGAATGTCAGCGATATGGTATACATCATCCACAGTTACATAATTATTGCCTTCAACTACTACTTCCCCGATAGTAAAGTACGATGACTTGATAAATAATAGTCCAGCAATCAGTAGAACCAGTACTAAAATTAATCCAATAAACCCCTGATTTGGCCTAAGGCTTTTATCTTTTGGTGTATACTGCAATGATTCTAGATCCCCCATATAATCGCTCCTTGAAATAATGTTAATAACTATAGGTATAAAAGTAATGATACAACAATTCTAAGCATAATACAATTATAAAAAAGCAGACAGTATGTTGATACGTTCTCCAATAATTACCGATTCAGTTAGCTATGAAAAGAAGCATCCTTTCATAGCTAACTGAATATTATTGAATCCATACAAATACTGTCTTGCACCTACAAGGAAATAATATTTTTATATTATTTAGTCTCTACTAGACACAGTAATTCCTCACATAATGCACTAAATGATATTCCTGCAGCAGCTGCTGCTTTCGGTACTAAACTAGTACCTGTCATTCCAGGTATCGTATTCACTTCTAACACATAAGGATTATCATCCTCATCAAGCATGATATCCACTCTCGCAATGCCAGAGCATCTTAGTGCATGAAAAGCCTCTAAAGCCACTTTTTGCACAAGGAAAGTGGTTTCCTCTGATAATCGAGCTGGCACAATATATTCAGTGGTTCCCTTTGTATATTTAGAATGATAATCATACCTTCCTGAAAAAGGAACTATTTCAATCACAGGCAATGCCTTTAAATCGTTATTACCTAAGATTGCAACGGTAAGTTCTCTTCCTTTTATAAATTCTTCAACTAAAATAGTATCGCTATATTGGAAAGCCTGTTCAATTGCCTGAGACAAATTTTCACTTTCTTCAACAATGACAACACCAATACTAGATCCTTGAGATGAAGATTTTACTACAACGGGTATGCTAAAACCAGCAATAATTTCTGTTACTAAATCACGACTCAAGTCGGCTTTTGTAAATAAAAGAGAACGAGGTGTCGGAATGGAGGCGGACAAAAATATTCTTTTAGAGATTCCTTTATCCATAGCCATCGCACTAGCTAGCACTCCTGACCCAGTATAAGGGATTCCTAACAATTCAAGTGCTCCTTGTAATACTCCATCTTCACCGTATTGACCATGAATCGCATTAAAAACAATTTCAATTTTTTCTTTAGTTAACTGTTCTACAAAACGTGCAGGATCAAGATCAATGCCTACTGCACCTTTATATCCGCTTTCCTGAAGTGCTGTTAAAATGGCTTTACCTGTATTTAAAGAAACCTCTCTTTCCGCTGATGGCCCCCCCATTACCACTGCAATTCTTTTGCTCTTCATACTATAAATCCCCCTAGTCCTTTTTATGGCGTGAAATATTTGCACCTAAACTTCTAAGTTTTTCTTCTAACGCTTCATATCCCCGATCGATATGATATACATTTTCTATTTCAGAAACGCCTTCTGCTGCCAAAGCCGCTAGAACTAATGCTCCACCAGCCCTAAGATCATGGGCAGCAACGATGGCTCCTGTTAATTTCGGTATACCGCGTATAATAGCAGTACGACCCTCTACTTTTATTTTAGCTCCCATACGCATTAATTCATCTACATGTTTAAAACGATTTTCAAAAATTGTTTCTGTTATAATACTCGTTCCTTTAGCATTTGTTACTAGAGATAACATCGGTGCTTGCAAATCCGTGGGAAAACCTGGATATGGTAATGTTTTAATATCAACACCACGCAAATCTCCCCCTCTTACCCGGATTGAATTGTTTCCTGTCGTAATTTTCACACCAATATCTTTTAGCTTATCTGTCACGGAAAAAATATGTTCTGATAATATATTCTCTACAACTACGTCACCATGGGTAATGGCTGCGGCAATCAGAAACGTACCAGCCTGAATGCGATCAGACATGACAATATGTTCAGCAGGCGTTAATTTTTTTATACCATCAATTCTAATAGTATCAGTGCCAGCTCCGATTACTTTAGCACCCATCTTATTAAGAAATACTTGCAAATCATATATCTCTGGCTCACGGGCTGCATTTCGAATAATCGTTGCACCATTAGCTAGTACTGCCGCCATCATAGCATTTTCCGTAGCACCTACACTAGGATAATCAAAATTAATTTCACCACCAGTCAGGCAAGTAGCTTGTGCTTCAATAAATCCAAAGTTTTCTTTAACTGATGCCCCAATTTTTTCTAATGCCTTTATGTGTAGATCAATGGGCCTTGGGCCAATCGCACAGCCTCCAGGATAAGAAAGTTTTACTTTATGAAATCGGCCTAACAATGGTCCCATCAAAAAGATAGATGCTCTCATCTCTCGCATTAAATGTTCTGGAATATCCGCATCCTGTACATTGGATGTATCAATTAATAATGTATTCTGTTCTCTAATAATTCTAGCCCCAAATAAGGTTAGAATATCTTGCATAACTTTAATATCTCGTAAGTAAGGAACGTCATGAATAATGCTTACACCAGAACATAATAGTGTTGCTGCCATAATCGGCAATATCGCATTCTTGGCTCCACTTATCCTAATCGTTCCATTTAACTGTACTTCCCCCTTGACGATAAATTTCTCCACCGTCTTCCCCCTCCTAGAAAAGTACAATCACCCTATACCTCAATTAGAAAACTTGGCTTACACCAAGTATCATCACAAATTTAAACAATCACTTAATTATGTAATTAAATGATATTATAGGAACCCAATTTTTTCATAGAAACAAATGTCTCCCATTAGGGGAGACAAATTCTATAACTACTGTTTTTGCACTAAGGATTCAATTAGTTCTTCCCCTACACAGTAAACATTTCCAGCTCCCATGGTAATAACCAGATCACCAGGTTCAACAATTTGACTAAGATACCTAGCTATTTTATCTTTATCCGCAATATAAATTACTTTCTTACTCGTTTGGCGTTCAACCTCCTCTTTCAAGACCTCACCTGTGATCCCCGGAATTGGTGCTTCTCCCGCTGAATACACATCGGTAAGAACTAATATATCACTTGATTGAAAAGCAGAGCCAAATTCATTACGTAAAAATGCAGTGCGTGAATAGCGATGAGGTTGGAATACACAAATTAACCGATTCGGCTCTGTCTGGCGGGCTGCCAATAACGTAGTTGCAATTTCAGTAGGATGATGAGCATAATCGTCAATAATCCAAACTCCATTAATTCTAGCCTTCGTTTGAAAGCGGCGTTTAGCGCCTTGAAAATGAGCCAAACCTTCTGCAATTTCCTGGAAGGTAAGACCAATATTTAAACCAACAATAACAGCTGCTAAAGAGTTCCCCACATTATGTCTTCCTGGAACATTTATTTTAATAGACCCTAATAACTGTTCATTATGATATACATCATAAGTAGTCGTGGCTCCTTGAGTCGAAAGATTACGCGCCATGTATTGAGCAGTATGATCAATTCCATAAGAAATATAGGGACGATCTACTTCATTTACTAAATTTCGGATATTCTCATTATCAAAGCATACAATACCCAAACCTATACTTGGTGGCAATTTATGTAAGAATTTTTTGAAAGTATCTAACACATTTTCCATCGTTTTATAAAAATCCATATGATCATTCTCAATATTCGTAACTACGGCAATATGGGGTGAAAACTTCAAGAAGGAGCCGTCGCTCTCATCTGCCTCAGCGACTAAATATTGACCTGATCCCAGTTTAGCATTGCCATTTAAATAATCAACTTCACCACCAATAATTACAGTCGGATCCACTCCTGCATGTTCAAGCATAACGGCAATCATCGATGTCGTTGTCGTCTTACCATGAGCACCAGCAACAGCAATCCCCTTATACTGCAACATTAAATATGCCACAATATCCGCACGATGAAAAACCGGAATCTGTTTTTTCCTTGCCAATTTAACCTCAGGATTGGTCTCAGGAATAGCTGTTGATATTACGATTGCTTGAGAATCTTGAAGATTCTCTTCATTGTGTCCTAAATATATATGAGCCCCTATTTTTTCTAGTTTAGCAGTAGTCTCAGATTTAGTAAGGTCAGACCCTGAAACAATATATCCCATTTGTAGTAAGACTTTGGCAATTGCGCTCATACCAGCACCACCTATGCCAACAAAGTGAATTTTTTTTATATCTTTTAGCAAAAAATGTCTCCCCTTTCTTGGGCACCCTTACCTATCAGCTCTTATGCGTGTTTTATAGTATGCAGATCATCACAAGGGTGTTACAGCTTAATATTTAATGTTATTTAATCAGATTAAGAGCCATCTGGGCAATACTCTCAGCAGCCTTAGGGCGACCTATTTTTTTGCTTGCCAGAGACATCATATCTAATTTTTGCGGATTATTCATTAATTCACTAATGCTTTTAATTAATATATCATGATTGAGTTCTTTGTCACGAATGAGAATGGCCGCTCCTTGCCGCTCCATCGCCCTAGCGTTATACTCCTGGTGGTTTTCTGCGGCGTATGGATAAGGAACTAATATCGATGGAACCCCTCTTGCTGTTAATTCAGCTAGTCCAAGGGCACCAGCCCTAAAGATCGCAAGATCTGCTACGGCTAGTGCTTGAGGCATATTGTATAAATATGGTTTGATGATAATATTACCAGCTGCCGTTATATCTATACCACATTGCGTAAATTTTCCAACTATGCCATTATACTCGCTTTGCCCAGTAACATGCAATAGTTGTATCTCTTTGCTGCCTGCAAAAAACTGATGAACCTTTATCATGGCCTGATTAATGCTGCGAGCCCCTCTGCTGCCGCCGGATATCAATATCGTACGTTTGGTCGGATCAAGACCAAGAGCCGCTATGCTTTCTTCTCGGCTGGCAGATATAACTTCTTGACGTATGGGATTTCCAGTAAAAAACAGTTTATTTTGATTTGGAAAATTTTCACTTGCTTCTGTAAACCCTAAAGCGATCTTATCGACAAAACGAGATAGAATCTTATTCGTAATACCAGGAATTACATTTTGTTCCTGAATCATTGTTGGAATTTTAAGTAGGCTGGCTGCTAATAAAACAGGCCCACAAACATAACCGCCTGTCCCAATAACAATATCGGGCTTAAACTGCCGGATAATTTTCTGAGACTGCCAAACACTTCCTATTGTTTTGGCTATCGTTTGTATGTTCTTTACCGACAAACGCCGCTCAAATCCTGCTACATCTATAAACTGAATCGTAAATCCTTCTTTAGGTATAATGTCAGCTTCTAAACCACTTTGAGTACCTATAAACAATACTTCACAGTATTTAACTTTCTCTCGTAACGCTTTAGCGATAGTAATGGCGGGGTAGATGTGGCCACCTGTTCCCCCGCCAGACATAATAATCCGCATATCGGACTTGCCCCCTTAACTCCAAAAATAACTTCGGTTATTTTATCAGAAATTCTTACCACCAGCCACCCTATTTATCATGAATATATCTTGATATATTTAACAATATTCCTACCCCGAGCAAAGTAAAAATTAATGCAGAGCCACCAAAACTAATAAACGGTAAGGGGATTCCTGTTACCGGCATAGAAGCTGTAACCACAGCTATGTTCATCAGAGCTTGCATAATAATCATTGTAGTTAAACCAGCAGCTAATAGACTTCCATAAATATCTGGTGCAGAAATAGCTATTTTAAATCCACGCCAAGCAAATAAAAAGAACAACAAAATTACCGTTACCGTACCAATGAAACCAAGCTCCTCACCTAGAATCGCAAAAATAAAATCGGTATGAGGCTCTGGTAGATATAAAAACTTTTCTCTACTGCGTCCAAGCCCCACACCAAACAAACCGCCTGAACCCAGAGCATAAAGAGATTGGATAATATGGTAACCCGTATTGAGAGGATCAGCCCAAGGATCATTAAAAGCCAGTAATCGTTTTAGACGATAAGGCTCTAAGAGAATGGCTGCAATAATTCCAGTAACACCAACAAGACCTAGAGAGGTTAAGTGAGATAATCTTGCACCTGCAGTAAACAACAATATAAAAACTGTCCCACCAATTGCTAATGCTGTCCCAAGATCAGGTTCTTTCAGAATTAAGCCAAAAATAACTAATAAGATAAGTAATTGAGGTACAACCCCTTTGATAAATGAGCTTATTTTTTCTTGATTGCGAGCTAAGCTAGCGGAAGAATATAAAACCATGCTTAGTTTGGCAATTTCCGATGGTTGTAAATATAAGGAACCAAATCCAAGCCACCTGCGCGCTCCATTTACGACTTTACCAAATCCAGGTACAAGTACCAAGATTAAAAGTACTATTGTTAATAGCAATGTAGGTTTTGCAAATTTGCGCCATACATGATAATCCACATTTAGAGTTACCAGCATTACCGTGACTCCCAAAGTTACCCAAATAAGCTGTCTCTTTAAAAAATAATAACTATCATCAAAGTTGACATAGGCTGAGACTGCGCTCGAACTATACACCATTACAACACCAAAGCTTAATAATGCAATAACAGCAAAAAAAAGAATAAAATCCGGCGACTTAGGTCTAACCGCCAAAGGAATTCCCTCCCATCATTGAATGCCACTCACATTCAACTCAACAAAATTATCCAATGATATTTTCTTATAATTCATAAACTAATCTTTTGAATACTTTTCCTCGTTCTTCATAACTCGTAAACATGTCATAACTAGCACATGCCGGAGATAATAACACGACTTGCGGTTCCTTTGCAAGGTGATATGCTAATTGTACAGCTTCAGACAAACTATTTACATTATGAATTTGCGATACATCATGCTTAATTGCCGCTGCTTCAAATCTCTCTTGAGCCTCACCTAATAAAATTAAATGCTCCACCTTTTCTTTGATCAATTTCATAAAAGCAGTTAAATCTGTATTTTTATCTCGTCCGCCTGCAATTAATATGATAGGTTGTTCAAAAGCCTCTAAGGCTTTAATTGATGACTCAGGATTCGTTGCTTTCGAGTCATTATAGTAAGGCACACCGTTGACCACTGTTACTTTTTCAATTCGGTGCTCAACACCTGTAAAATTGAATAAGGTCTGCACCATAGAAATTAAAGTAACACCTGCAAAGAAGGCAACACCACAAGCGGCGAGAACATTTTCAATATTATGTCCACCTCTAAGTTGTATTTTACTAATTGGACATACAATATATGTTTTTTCTTGCCACTTAATAATGATCATTCCATCTTTTACAAATATTCCCGAATCTAATTCTACCTTCCTGCTAAAAAAGAAAACTTTAGAAGGAACTTTGTTCGCCATTTCTCGTACAGTTATATCATCATAATTTAGAACGATATAATCATCTTTTGTTTGATTTGCAAAAATACGTTCTTTCATCGCAATATAATTCTCTAGCGAATGATGTCGATCCAGATGATCAGGAGTTATATTTAAAATAGCAGCCACACGAGGCCTAAAATCAATAATGCCTTCTAATTGAAAGCTGGATATTTCAGCTACAACTATACCATTTTCACCCACTTCAGCCACTTCTTGTGACAAGGCTAAACCAATATTTCCTCCTACAACTACATTGCGATCTGTTGTTTTTACCATTTCACCAATCAATGTTGTCGTTGTCGTCTTACCATTTGTACCTGTAATGGCCACAATAGGTGCTGTACACAATTGATATGCTACTTCAATTTCACTCATGACTTTAATATTTTTAGCTTTAGCTATTTTTACTAATGGAATTTCAATTGATATCCCAGGAGACAGTACGATATAGTCTATATCCTGAAGCAATTCCTCTCCCTGTTGACCTAACGCCAGGGTTACTCCACATTGATGTATGGGCGAGAAATCCTTATTCTTTAATAATTCCGCTGATTTAGAATCACTTAATGTTATCTGTGCTCCACGGTTTTGTAAAACACAGGCAACAGAGATACCGCTGATACCAGCACCAAGTACTAAGATCTTTGTTCCCTTAAAATGCATTTTATATTCCTCCAGTTTGACTAACGACTAGAATAATTAAAGCGATAAGGCTGCAAACAACTCCTGCTAACCAAAATACTGTAACTACTTTTTTTTCAGACCAACCTGACAATTCGAAATGATGATGTATGGGACTCATACGAAAGACTCGCTTGCCTGTTAACTTAAATGAAACCACTTGAATAATTACAGAACAGGCTTCAAGTACAAAAACGCCACCAACAATAACAAGTAATAGTTCCGTTTTTGTCATTACTGCCACAGCAGCCAAGGCTCCCCCTAAAGCCAATGAACCAGTATCCCCCATAAACACTTTGGCAGGATTTGCATTATATTTCAAAAAGCCAAGGCTTGCACCAGCTAATGCTACACAAAAAATAGCCAAGTCAGGTTTTGCAAAACTCATAGCAATAACCGCATATGCTACTGCTGCCACCGTAGTCGTTCCAGCGGCCAAACCATCAAGTCCGTCTGTAAGATTCACAGCATTGGTAGTACCTATCAAAACTAAAAAAATTAACACATAGTACAATGGTCCAAAATCAACAGTAAAGCCTAATAAAGGTATCCATACATCAGTACCCCGTCCCATATAATTAGTAACAATATACGCCAAGGCTACAGCCATAAAAATTTGCCCTAATAGTTTTTGCCTTGCTTTTAGTCCTAACGAACGTTTTAAGACAACTTTAATAAAATCGTCTAAAAAACCAATTAGCCCATGCCCAATTGTTACAAATAAGGCTAACCAAATTTCCGGGCTCTTACCACCATAAATAAGAACAGGAATAATAAGAGCGATTAAGATAATAATACCACCCATTGTCGGTGTACCAGCTTTAGCATAATGACTTTCAGGGCCTTCTTGTCTAATACTTTGCCCAAACTTCAACCTGCTAAGTACAGGAATTATCAGGGGTCCGATAATTAAAGCTATGATGAATGCCATCGCTGAAGCATATAACAACTCCTGCATATTCAACCTCCAAACCCTTCAGATCCTGTTTTAAAAATATCTTCGCTTAGCATCTTTGCATTCTTAAAACAGCTTTTTATAAGAACATATTAATAATCTTTTCCATTTTCATTCCTCTTGATCCTTTTATTAAGATCGTATCACCAGGCATAAGCAGCTTCTTTAATTCTGCTTGCGCTTGTTCATGATTAGAGCAGACCACAACCTGGCTTATACCGCAAGAACTCGCTTTATTAGCAATGCTGGCTGCTAACTCCCCAACTGTTACAACAATTTCAATCCCGCATTGAGCTAGTTTTTCCCCGATGGCTTCATGAGCAGATACTGCAATCTGTCCTAGTTCTAACATATCGCCAAGCACAGCCACTTTGCGACCTTTTGCAACTTCAAGCATTGTATCAATAGCGGCTACCATAGACATGGGGCTCGCATTATATGCATCATTCACAACCAAGTAATCACCTAATCTTTCAATGTGTAACCTCATAGGGCTAGCATTAAAAGCTCTAAATCCTGAAGAGATACTGTCAGCATTCATCCCTAATTCTATGCCCAGAGCAATTGCAGCTAAAGCATTATAAACATTATGTTTACCAGTCGTTGGTATGTCTACTGTAAAAACATCATTAGTCATGCGGCACACAAAATCTATACTCTGTGCTTTTATATGAATGTTATCAGCCTTAATATCGCCTTCTTGCAGCCCAAAAAATACAATACGACTCTTTGCTTTTTTGGCCTTTTCTCGCACATAAACATTATCACCATTTAATATCGACACACCATTTTCTGGTATTACTTCCAGTAATTCCGCTTTAGCAGCAGCAATCTCTTCCATGGATCCCAGCAATTCAAGATGAGTCTCACCAACATTTGTTATGATGGCGATTGTGGGCAATGCAATATTGGCTAATTGGCGGATTTGCCCCTTACCTCGCATCCCCATTTCCACCACTGCCACCTCATGTTCCTGTGTAAGCTGCAGCAGTGTCAAAGATAACCCGATTTCATTATTATAATTCGCCTCTGTTTTTAATACATGAAACTGATTGGATAAAACAGCCGCAGCCATATCTTTTGTAGTCGTCTTGCCATTGGATCCAGTAATCGCCACGACAGGAATAGTAAAGCGCTGGCGATGAAAACGTGCCAAATCTTGTAGCGCCAATAAAGAATCGGTAACGAATATAGCCGTAATCTGCTGGGGCAGTGTCATATCTTTATGGCTAAAAACAACACCAATTGCACCCTTTTCTATCGCTTGATGAATAAACTCATGTCCATCAAAATTTTCACCAATTAGCGGAATAAATAAGTCACCTTTTTGTACCGTACGCGTATCTGTGGAAACGCCTGTAAATCCCTTTGGTTGTGCAGAAACAATTAGCGTTCCTTTTGTAGCAAGACAAACTTCTTCAACTGTAAATCCCGCCATTATTTCATCTCCTTGATGATGGCTTTTACTACTTCTTTATCATCAAATGGAATGGTTCTATCTTTTAGAATCTGGTAGTTCTCATGTCCCTTACCAGCAATAATTACAATATCATCCGCTTCAGCTACATGCAGAGCACGCTCAATCGCTTGGCGTCTATCAATAATTTTCTCGTAAATCTTTCCTGATGTCAGTGACTCTTGAATACCTACTTCAATTTCACTCAAGATATTCTCAGGATCTTCCGTTCGAGGATTGTCAGATGTAGCAATTACAATATTGCCATATTGGACAGCTAAATTCCCCATAATTGGTCTTTTTGTCTTATCGCGATCACCACCACAACCAAAAACTACAATAATACGTTTTTTAGCAATTTGTTGGGCAGTCTTTAAAATATTTTCTAGCCCATCCGGCGTGTGAGCATAATCTACAATGATACTAAAAGGTTGCCCCCCGTCTACCAGCTCAAATCTGCCTGATACGCTTTGAAACGTTTCCAAAGCAGCTTTAATAATAGGAACATCAATACCCTCAGCCAAAGCTGCACCTACTGCCGATAAAACATTATATACATTAAACAATCCCGTTATTTTGAGTTGCAATGGCATAATGCCAAAAGAACCAATAATATCAAATTCCGCGCCTTTCGCTTGAATATTCGTATTTTTAGCCTGTAAATCCGCATAATTCTCAATACCGTATGTAATCGTGTTGCATCCTGTACGTTCTAATATAAATGCAGCAGCCTTATCATCTGTATTAATAATAGCTGTCTTGCCCTCTTTCTGATTATCCCTACTACTAAGTAATTGAAACAATCTTGTTTTCGCTTCTAAATACCTCTCAAAGGTTACATGAAAATCTAAATGATCGCGAGTCATATTCGTAAAGATACCGACATCAAATTCACAACCAGCCACTCGATTAAGAGCTAGAGCATGGGAAGACACTTCCATAACTACATAATCCATATTAGCCTCTGCCATCTCGGCTAACAGTCTTTGTAAATCAATCACATCAGGCGTAGTATTTTGAGTAGGTACTATTTTATCACCAATACTATTTTGAATCGTCCCGATTACTCCTACATGAAACCCAGCCTGTTGCAATATACTTCTGATTAAATAGGTGGTGGTAGTTTTACCATTTGTCCCCGTAACTCCAATCATGCGTAATTTGCAACTTGGATATTCAAAAAAATATGGAGCAATCTTTATCATCGCTTCTCGAGTATTCGCTACTTTTATGACTGTTAACCCCTGAGGAATGATATCAATATCTTTTTCAACCAAAACGGCTACTGCGCCTTGGTGATAGGCCTGCACAATATAGTCGTGACCATCTGTTTTAGCACCAGATAAACAAACAAATAAAGTTCCTGGTGTGATTTTACGAGAGTCCTGAGCTAAATCTGCAATTACTGTTTCTGCGACTTTCTCATTTCCGTCTATTATCGCATTTGGTAATAAATCAATTAATTCTTTCAATTTTTTTCCCATGAAAATACCTCCTATATGTCAACTATTATTACCATTGTTACCAATATTATCATAACCATGTGCAGATTACCATATCAGCAAACTTTCTATTACTTAAAATTACTTATTTATCCTTTTCAATACATACTTTTCTCTTTTTACTTTTAAAAAAGTTATTCAAAGAACATTGTAATTTCACTTCCAGGCAATACTTTAGTGCCTGCTAAAGGTTCTTGTTTTATCGCTTTTGTTCCCACTCCGATAGGCTTGATTCGTAGTCCCACCTCAGCTAATGTATCTGCCGCCTCACGCAGCGACTGTCCGGTACAATCAGGAACTGTAATCTCTCCTGCACCGTATCTTGGGGTCATCGTATATAATAAGACACTAGAATCTTTTGGCATGCGACTGCCCGGCTTTGGTATCTGATCTGCCACACGTTCACCGGTCTCCTCAACTCTTACAGATAAGCCTGATTTTTTCAGTTCCTGCGTTGCTTCTGCAACTAATAAGTTTATAACACTTGGCACAACTACGTGAGTTTCCTTTGTTGTATTTGCATCTGCTTCTGCAATTTTTGGTGCAATCTTTAAGTATTGTAAGACATCATTCATTATGCCAGTGAAAACAGGAGCTGCTATTTGGCCACCATAATATAAGCCTACAGGTTCATCAATGATGACAACCATTACAATCTGCGGCTTATCAGCTGGTGCAAACCCAACAAAAGAAGCGACGTATTTGCCTGGCATATATCCTCCGGCTCCGACTTTCTGAGCGGTACCAGTCTTACCTGCAATACGGAATCCTTCGATATAAGCATTCTTCCCTGTACCATTTGCTACAACACTCTCTAATACTTTTTTAACTTCCTGAGCAGTTGCCACATCAACAACTTGATTGATAATATCCGGGGTGAAACCACGAATGATTTCGCCATCTTTCCCTTTTACCTCTCGAACAATCTGGGGTCTAAGCCTCTGCCCGTCATTAGCCACTGCTGCTACTGCTGTTACTAACTGCAACGGCGTTACAGCTATACTTTGCCCCATAGACATAGTAGCAATATTAATCGGCTTAACCTGTGATTTCTCAATAACGATTCCTTTTGCTTCCCCTGGCAAATCAACATTCGTATGTTTTCCTAAACCAAAAGCAGTAAAATATTTGTAAAAAGAATCAACACCTAATCGAAGACCAACATTTACAAAACCTACATTACAAGAGTTTTCAACTACCTCTTGAAAGGTTTGGCTGCCATGCCCGCCATCTTTCCAGCAATGAATGGTTCGTCCCTGAACCTCTACAGATCCTGGATCAAAAAAACGTTCATTAAGACTCACTACTTTCTCCCCTAATGCTGCTGTTGTGGTAAGAATTTTAAAGGTAGATCCTGGCTCATAAGCATTAGAAACAGCAATATTTCTCCATAATTTTGGTGAAAATTCTGCAAAACGATTTGGATTATAATCCGGCCGATTCGCCAAGGCTAATATTTCCCCAGTACTAGGCTCTATAGCGATAATTGTAGCTGCCTGCGCCTTCGTGTCTTGCATTACTTTTTCAAGCTCACGTTCAATGATTTGTTGAATTACAATATCAATGGTTAGATAAATATTATGCCCTTCTACCGGCTTTATAAATTGATGAGATGCATAAGGTATTTCCTGACCTCGCGCATCATACTCCACCACTATGCTTCCGCTGCGTCCCTTCAAATAGCTGTCAAAAGTTAATTCTACTCCATCTAACCCTTGACTATCAATCCCCGTAAACCCCAGTATATGAGCTGCTAAATTATCATTAGGGTAATAACGCTGATTTTCCTGGGTCAATCCGATTCCTGGTAAATTAAGCATATGTACTTCTTTGGCGATTTCTCCATCTACTTTACGCTTCACCCAAGTAAACGCTTGACGTCTTTTCAATTTTGCCGCTAATTTATCCCTGTCTAACGTCAAAATAGCAGCCAATCTGGCTGCCGTTCCTTCTACATCTACTATTTCAGCTGGTATTGCGTATACAGATTCAGAACTTATACTGACACCAAGCTCTCTCCCATTACGATCAAAAATTGTACCACGCTTTGCCTCTACGGGAATATCTCTCACCCGCTGGTCGATAGCATTTTCTGTTAACCAATTGCTTCTGTAAAATTGGAGATACATTAGACGAAAACCAAGTCCTGACATAATTACCGCAATCAGTAGAAAAAGACAGGCCACCCTTTTCCTAATGGTAACATGTGATGATGACGCCAATGGGCACTCCCCCAATTTTTAATTATTGATTCTTACGATTTAGTAACATACTTACTATACTTTTTTCTCCTTCGGTATTCAAATTAGAACCTTTCGAAGAACTTTCCGCACAATATATATTTTGCGGCATTACCATACCTAGCTGAGTTGTAGCTATGCTCTGAATACGCTGCGGTGATTTTAATTTCGCAATATCTAATTGCAATAATTCGTTTTCTTTTTCCAGTTTAATGACTTCTACCTTCATTTGCACTAACTCATAACCAGAGCGTATAATTGCTTCGCTTGATGCAGTTAAAAACATGGCTGCTACTATAATCATAGTAACTGTTGTTAAGCATTTCACTCGTAGCGCAATATCAGGTTTTACTAAATACTTTTTTTTAATGGATGGGACTTCTGGTTGTTGATAAATATCCCAATCTTGTTTTTTATTTACTAACATGTATATTCCCCTTCCTTAAAATTAGAACAATTGTAGTTCCCATGATATTACACCAATTTTTATAAAATTATTTTTTCCGCTACGCGCAACTTAGCACTCCGCGCCCGTGGATTCTCTTCTAACTCATTCACTGATGGAGCAATCGGCTTACCTAAGATTTTAATCTGCGGTTTATTATTACACATACATATCGGCAATGCTTTTGGACAAATACATCCTTTTGCCATCAGCTGTAAAGTCTGCTTCGCAATCCGGTCTTCCAAGGAATGAAAAGTAATAATACACAATCTCCCGCCCAAAGCAAGTCTCTCTATGGAAGTAGTAAAAGCATCTTTTAAAATTCCTAGCTCATTGTTTACTTCAATACGTATAGCCTGAAACGTTCTTTTCGCTGGATGTGGTCCATCGCGCCTTGCTGCTGACGGAATAGCCCTTTTTATGATATCTACTAATTCTCCAGTAGTTTCTATCGCTTTACCACTTCGAAATTCAATGATAAACTTCGCAATTCTCTTGGCCCAACGCTCTTCTCCATAGGTAATAATAATATCTGCCAATTGATTTTCCGAATAATTATTCACAATATCATAAGCAGAAAAATCGCTATTCGGATTCATACGCATATCTAAAGGTGCATCTTGCATATAAGAAAATCCTCTTTCAGCGATATCTAGCTGATGTGACGATACCCCTAAGTCAAATAATATGCCGTCTACCTTATTTACTTTTAACTCATCTAAGACAAGTCCAATATTTTGAAAATTATTCTGTACGATATCGACTTTGCACTTAGCATTGGACAACTTAACTTTTCCCGTTTCTATCGCAACTGGATCTTGATCAATGCCAATAAATCGCCCCGATGCTCCCAATTGTTTGACAACATGTTCAGCATGTCCACTTCCACCTAATGTACAATCAACATAAATACCTTCAGGATTCGTTACCAATGCAGATACACTCTCTTTTAATAACACACTAACATGATGAAATTCCACAGTAGTCACTCACCCCATTCAAATTCATAAACACTATATTTTCACACTATATTCAACTTTATATACCTAAATCAACTAAACTTTCAGCAATTTGGGCTACTGTAGGAGCAATCTTTTCATTATAAGCATCCCAGCTGCTGCGATTCCAAATTTCAATGCGATTTGAAACGCCAATCACTATGACATCTTTATCAAGCTGGGCATATTCCCTAAGAGTGTTAGGCAGTAATATTCGCCCTTGTTTATCACAAGAAATCTCCGCTCCACCAGAAAAAAAGAATCGTACGAAGGCTCTGGCTTCAGGTTTTGCTAGAGGTAATTGCTTTAGCTTGCTTGCTAAAATATCCCATTCTTTTTTTTCATATATAAACAAACAATTATCAAGACCTTTGGTAACAATAAAATTTTCTCCCAACTCCTCACGGAACTTGGCAGGTAAAATGAGTCTTCCCTTATCATCAATAGTATGAAGGTACTCACCCATTAACATAATTTTACCACCACCATTTTGATTCCTCTACCACTTTTCACCACAATTACCCACTTTTAGTGTTCTATCTTTATAAAATAAAATCCTTCTTAATCCTTAAGGAATTCTTCACCATTTAAAAATAAAAGACAAAAGACCCATCATCAAAGTCTTTTGTCCTAGTTTATATCTGAAATATTTAATTTTTTATAATACCCAGTTCTTCTAAGACGGGTGCACCGTTTAAGCGAATGAAGAAACTTCGAAAAGTTTTTTGCCCTTTAAAAATAGGAATCCGCTGCAAAAGGAATACATCGCTATCAGCACCAACCTGCCCATATTCAATAGTGAATGCGGCCTTATATCCTGTTTTTCTCACCATGTCTTCAATTTCCCCATTATAAGTGCCAGTTGGATAGGCAAAATACTTAGGAGCCTTACCTAATTGCCGTGCTATTTCATCACGGGATTGGCTAAGTTCATCTAGAACTTGTTCCTTCGTAAGACTTGTAAGAGATTTATGATTTGCAGTATGAGAGCCAAAGATCATACCGTTTTGCTGCATTTCTTTTATTTGATCCCAAGTCATAAACCGCTCATCTTTACTAATAAAATTCGTAACAATAAAAATTGTTCCAGTAAAACCGTATTTTTTCATGATAGGATATGCATTTGTATAATTATCAAGATAGCCATCATCAAAGGTAATCAAAATCGGTTTGTCTGGCAATGGTTTACCCGATTTTAAATAAGCCATAAGTTGATCAGGAGTAATCGTATGATAACCATTTTGGTATAAATACTCCATTTGGTCTTCAAACTCTCGTGGTGAAACAGATAGAGCATGATTTAATATATCCACTTTATGATAATTTAAAATAGGTACTTCTTGAAGATTAATAGGATTGCTTTTATTATAGCTTGCTACTACTGAATGGGTACCGAATTTAGAAAGGGCAATCAAGAAAAATATAATTATTAACCCTATTACGATATTGATTTGCCCCTTTTTTATATTCAATTTTTGCCACCGCCTTTTATCATATGACCCCTGTTTTATCTTTATCTACAATATTCTACCTCTCTTTTGCAAAAAATACTAGCCTCTAGTTCGTATAAAATTTTATCATTTGCTAAAACTATGTATTAATAATTATGTTAATTAGGAGGTTGTTTTATGCTTATTACCGAAAATATGAGAATTTCAGAAGTCGTTGAACAATATCCCCAAACGGTTGCTATTTTTCGCGATCATGGTATGGGATGTTTTGGTTGTGCGGCTGCACGGTTTGAGAATATTGGACAAGGAGCAGCAGCTCACGGCATCGACATAACGACATTAATCAATGCTTTAAATAAAGCGATAGAAAATAACACTTCTGATTAAGACTTGGTACAATCCAAGTCATTTTTATAATATATTCAGTGTTTCTAACAAAACCACTAGTATCAAGCAAATTCCCTTTTAATTATGGAACAACAATAATATTTTTTGCTATTTCATAATCTAAAGCAATTTGTGTATATCCTATTTTTAATACATAGGCAGGATATGTTTGCAAAATTTCTATTTTCACCCCAGGCAATACCCCCAAAGCTGTTAGTTTGCGTAAATGATCCCCACTTGTTAATAATAAACGTACAACATGTACCATCGTATTCTTTTTACACCTAACAATTGGTATAAGGTGAGCCATATTGTCCACTCCCTTTATCAGACTAAAGGATATTTTCTACAAGTAAAGATTAAGAATCGGTAATATTTTAGAAAGCAGCAAACCTCCCATAAAAGCCAAAAAGATAATACTACATAACATTATAATTGAAATAAATACCCCTCGTTCTTTTATCATTACCGCTACTTGTGCAATACAAGGTACAAATAAGGTCAATGTTACACTAGCAATTAAAAGCTGCTCTTTACTTAAACTATGACTAGTAACCATTTCATATAATCCAGCAGCACCATAATCTCTGCGGAAAAACCCCAGTAGAAATGGTTGAGCTGTTTCAATTGGCAAACTAAGTGAGCTCATGACCGGCTGCATCGAATATATGATATAAGTTAGAACGCCAGTTCGATCACCAATCCATAAAACAATACTAGTTATTATGAAAATCGGCAGGATTTCTATAAAATACCACCACATACGAATAAGAGCCTTATGTAATACATTCGATAACATTGGCAGCCGCAAAGGTGGTATTTCCATATAAAATGAACTAGAATTGCCAGGTAACAAACTTCCTGACAGCCTTCCAACAATTCCAAAAATGAGGAGGATATAACACCCCCATATGGTTAGAGATAAAAACGAATCCGACAATAATGCTAATATAACACCAAGCTGTGCCGAACAAGGTATGGTTAAAGACAATAAGAAAGTAGCTAATATTCTTTCGCGGCGTGTTTCCAATGTTCGCGTTACCATAACTGCCATTGTGCCGCAGCCTAATCCCAAGGCGAAAGGAATTACAGCTCTACCATTTAATCCAATTTTTTTAAATATAAAATCCATTAACATGGCTAAGCGCGGTAAATATCCGCTATCTTCTAAAATGGCAAACATAAAGAAAAAGGTGCTAACAATCGGTAAAATAATAATAAATGCATAGCGAAACCCTAAAGTGAAAAAACCATATTTTCCCATTATTAATGATTGTAACCAATCCCAAGGTATATATTGATATACATAATATTCCATTAAAGGATTAATATAAGGAACAAAGAGATTCAGATCTAAATACTCAACTAAAAACCCAGCTCCAAATTTCCCTACAAATTGATAGATTCCAAAAAATATTACTAAACATAAAATAGGTATGCCTGTAACAGGCTCCCTAGTTAAACGGCTTAATGTTTCGCCCACGCCTCGCGAATATATCTTTCTTTCCTCCAGAACGGAGTCACAAATACGATCAATTGCACGCTGCCGCTCTACAGCTAGAATATATTCCATATCATATTGGTAATAAGAATTAAGCTTATTGACCTCTGCTAAGATTTCAGGAAATGCACGTTCCTTATGATTTGCCAATGCATACAATATTTTATCGCCTTGTATAAGTAAAAGAGCTGTCATGCGACGGGATAAGCCATACTCTCCTTTTATTTTAGCACTGATAGAATGAATAGCTTGTTCTATGTTAGGAGAATACAGTAAAGAAAAGCGAAGTTTGCCAGGCGAATACTGTTGAACTTCTTCTTTAATCTTTCCTAGACCAAGACCTTTTGTGGCAATGGTAGCAATAACTGGAATTCCCAAAATGTCAGATAAACACTCTAGTTTTAAAAAAATACCATTTTTCTTTGCTTCATCTATCAAATTTACAACTAATACAACTGGGAAACCCATATCAATGAGCTGCAGCGTAAGATGTAGCATTCTACGAATATTTTTAGCATCAATTACATGTAATACAATATCCGGCTTCTCCTGGCACAATAACATTCGTGATACTCGCTCTTCCTCTGTAATGGGTATAAGAGAGTACATACCTGGAGTATCGATAAATTCATATGCTTTTCCATTTATTTTGCTATACCCCCGAGAAATATCAACTGTGGTTCCTGGATAATTGGATACTGCCACATATTTACCAGTTAGGTAGTTAAATATTACACTTTTACCAACGTTAGGCGAACCAACTAAAACCACTTTTGCCAATAGTTCCGGCCCCCACTCTTAAAAATTATGTTGCTATTGTCTATTCCATCAGTAATATAATTAGAACAAAAAAAAACAACCAATAACAGCATTTACTGTTATTGGTTGTCCATTTTATAATACTGATGAAATTTTATCACTAATGGCAGCTTTCGGCATAAACCCTAATAATTTTTCCACCTTTTCTCCATCTTTAATTAGAATCATAGTGGGTAAACTCATTACACTATATTGTTGCGCTAGTGCTCTATTTTCATCTACACTAATCTTTACCACTTTAACCTTATCTCCCAGATCAGCAGCTAATTCGTCAAGTATTGGAGATAACTTCGTACAATGGCCACACCAAGGTGCCCAAAAATCTGCTAATACAGGTACTTTTGACTCCATTACTTCACTCTGAAAATTTTCCTCATTCACATGAATTACATTTGCCATTGATTATGCCTCCTTTCTCCTCATTTCTACCATGACGCATGCATGATGAATAACATTAAGTCCTAACTCTTCGGCTACGCGGATAACCTGGGGAGTATCTGCTCCAGGCTGCAACCAAACATTTTTTATACCAATTTCTGCACATTCATGCATGATTTTTTCGCCAATTTTAGGAGGTACTACTATATCTACAGCTTCTGGCTTTATTGGCAAATCCTTTAGTGTTGGATAACATTTTTGTCCAAGAATCTCTGCAACACCAGTATTAATAGGATAGACTTCAAATCCAGCCTCTAACATTACTTTGAAAATTTTGTATCCAAATTTTTCTTTATTATCGGTTGCTCCAACCACTGCCCAAGTTTTTAAGTTTAGCATAGTGTCAATGTTACTCAAATATTTACCTCCTTATATTAACTTTTTATTATATTATATTACCTTTGGGTATTTCTGGTCAACCTATGATTATTTTTCAAAAAATAAAGCGAATAAGGATAAACAAATTTCAATACCAATTAATATGATAACCGCCCATTCTAAACGAGTTCCCCTTCTGGAATGAGCCAACCCTGAAAAAACTTCTATAATATCCATCAATGTATCTATTTTATGACGAAGTTTTTCATAACGATCTGCTAATTCAAATAAGATGGTAAGTTCATCAAATAGTTCGCTAGCACCCTCATTATTCCAAGTAATTGCTGGTTTGTCCAATAACATAACATACGAAATGGTGCTTAACTTAAATTCTAAAATACTCGCTGACATTTTTGCTAGTTTTTCATCTGATACTGTTAACTCTCCTCGGTATAAATTATTCACAACTTCTTCAATCTCATCTAAAACCCGAGAAATATCAGCTTCAATCTTTTCTAAAGCTACGGATTTTGCCAATACGGTAGAAACAATATCAAATTGGTATTCAGCTATTTGTTTCGTAACCATATAATCATTATTGATAGCTGATTCACTTTCTGAGTTAATTTCAATCTTATATTCATCAACATACTTAAATGTATTTGTATCATGTATACCGCTTTCAATCGTTTTTAAATAATTAATAACATCCATTATTTCATGATATTGAAAGTTCAAAAATACAATACTGCCAAAATGGAATAAGTATACTCTTTTCATTTCTATTTCACGAACAATACCTTGTAATTCAGTACCTTTTAATATTAAATATTCTTCCCATTTTAATTTACGATTACTACCGAAATGTTGAGAAATTTTATTTAAATTAATTTCATTACTTAGAACAATTGCTTTAAACTCCGTTTCAGCCATGATCTCACTCTCCATTTGAGCTACTCCTGCCATTTTATCTCATGAATTATGTCACTCTTAAAACAACCTATATATTTAGTTATAATTGCTTTTCTCTGCGTATTAGGATATTTTATTAATAGATACTAACCATAAAGAGAGGTCTATTTATGAACATTCAAATCTTTGGTACAAAAAAATGCCAAAATACACGTAAAGCTGAACGATATTTTAAAGAACGAAAAATCCCCTATCAATTCATTGACTTAACTTTAAAGGCCTTAAGCAAAGGAGAGTTAAGTAGTATAAAAAGATTTATTGCTTTGAAGGACTTAATTAATACGGAAAGTAAAGAATATGAGGCAAGTAATTTAAGATATATCATCCATAATACAGAGGATATTTTATTGAACAATCCTTTATTACTTAAAACACCTATCGTAAGAAACACTTCTAAGGCTGCAACAATTGGATACTGTCCTGAGGTTTGGAAACAGTGGCAAGCTTAAACCTCTAATTTTCTTATAAAGAAACCATAAAGGTGCAATCTTACCTGATGCTCATATTGAGTAGCATGTAAAAGACAGCACCTTTGTGGCTTCTTTTTTATATTTTTTTCGATAACTAAGGCAGGAAAATAATCTTGCTTATAATCTTGCCAATAAAGATTTTATATCTTCTAAGTAATTATTTACATCGAAATACAATACTTCTCCTGTACGTCTTACTTTCACTTCAATTATATTCTCATTAATTGTTTTTGGTCCAACTGTAACTTTTAAAGGATATCCAATCAGATCAGCATCTTTAAACTTCACTCCAGGTCGCTCATTACGATCGTCAAAGACAGCCTCAATACCTGACGCATTTAATGTTTTATAGATTGAATTTGATAAAGACATCTGTGCCTCATCTTTAGGGCTAATCGGCACAATGATAACATGATATGGTGCTATCGCTGCCGGCCAAATAATTCCATATTCATCGTTATTTTGCTCAATTGTTGCAGCCATAGTGCGACTCACGCCGATGCCGTAGCAACCCATAACCATAGGCTGCTCTCTCCCATTCACATCTAGATAGGTAGCTTTCAACGCTTTACTATATTTAGTATGCAGTTTGAATACTTGACCGACTTCAATCCCTCTGGCAGTTTTCACTGGTAAGCTGCAATGAGGACAAGGATCATTTTCTTGAATTAAACGAATATCAGCAATGATCGTAGGAGAAAAATCACGTTTAGCATTTACGTTGCAGTAATGTTTATCAGGAGCATTTGCCCCACAAACAGCATTATATTGGTTCATAACAGTAGAATCAGCAATAAGCATTGGAATTTTTATACCAACCGGACCAATAAAGCCCGGAGTACTACCTAGGGTTTCCACTATTGTCTTTTCATCTGCTAACTCAATTGTTAAACAATCCACTAGATTCTGCAATTTAATTTCATTGACTTCGTGGTCACCACGAACTAGGGCGACTACAACGCCCTTATCAGTATTATACACAAGAGTCTTAATTGCCTTATCAGCGTTAATTCCTAATAGAGTTGTTACTGCTTCTATGGATTTGGTCCCTGGTGTATCAACGATACTTAAGGCTTTTAATTCCTCTTTTGGTATTGAGATAGCTTTTAATTCCGCTTTTTCCACATTTGCCGCATATTCACATGATGGACAATATACAATAGCAGCTTCACCTGAATCAGCAATAACCATGAACTCATGAGTACCGCTGCCGCCAATTGCCCCACCATCAGCTTCCACAGCCCTAAATGTTAACCCACAACGATTGAAAATAGCAGTATAGGCTTCATACATTTGATCATAGCTTTTGGCAAGACCTTCCTCATCCTTATCAAAAGAATATAAATCTTTCATAATAAATTCGCGCCCACGCATTAATCCAAAACGGGGACGTCGTTCATCACGATATTTATTTTGAATTTGATAAAGCTTCAAAGGCAATTGCCGGTACGAGCGTACATCTGAGCGTACCAATGTAGTAATCATTTCTTCATGAGTAGGTCCAAGACAGAAATCCCGGTTATGCCGGTCCTTCAATCTGAACATTTCATCACCATATACATCCCAACGACCAGTTTCCTGCCACATTTCTGCTGGCTGGATAATTGGCATCAATAATTCCTGACCACCTTTAGCATCCATTTCTTGGCGCACAATATTTTCAATTTTTCTAAGTACTCTCAAAGCCAATGGCATATATGTATAAACTCCACCAGCGGCTTTGCGGATCATACCGGACCGCAGCATAAGTTGATGGCTTACTACTTCGGCTTCCGCTGGAGTTTCCCGTAATGTAGGAGCATATAATTGTGATACAAGCATAGTTTAATTGTCCTCCTCGATGAGTTTGTCAATTTCTGTGAATAATGCTGTTACTAACTGATCTTCTGAAACTCTTTTTACGATCTCACCTTTACGAAATACCAATCCTTGCCCCTTGCCGCCTGCAATTCCAACATCTGCTTCCTTTGCTTCACCAGGGCCATTCACAACACATCCCATAACAGCAACTTTAAATGGCTTACGTACTTGGCTAAGTTTTTGCTCAACTTGTTCCGCGATTTCTGCCAAATTGATATTACACCGTCCACAAGTAGGGCATGAAATCAAAGTTGGTCCATATTCTCTTAATCCTAAAGACTTTAATATTTCATTTGCAGCTTTTATTTCTTCCACAGGATCACCTGTTAGGGATACGCGAATAGTATCGCCAATACCTTGTGCTAATAAAGCACCAATACCTACCGCTGATTTAATCACTCCCGATTTTATGGTTCCAGCTTCCGTAATTCCCAAGTGCAAAGGATAATTAACTGTTTCAGACATCAACCGATAAGCATTAATAGTCATAGGAACATCGTTGGCTTTTAACGATACTTTAATATCTCGAAAGTCTAATTTTTCTAAGATAGCAATATGCTGCATCGCACTTTCTACCATGCCAGCAGGCGTAGGGTGCCCGCCATATTTCTCTAGAATACTTTTTTCTAAAGAGCCGGCATTCACCCCAATACGAATCGGAATACTTCGTTTTTTTGCTTCTTTAACAATGATTGCAACATGATTTGCCTCAGCAATATTGCCAGGATTAATCCGCAGAGCATCAACACCATTTTCCATTGCAGCAATTGCTAAACGATAATCAAAATGAATATCTGCAATTAGAGGTATCTGTACTTTTGATTTAATTTCTTTTATTGCTAATGCTGCTGACATATCTGGTACCGCTAAACGCACTATATCACACCCTGCTGAACCCAACTGCATAATTTGAGCTACTGTACCTGCTACATCATCAGTTTTGGTATTTGTCATAGATTGAACAGAGATAGGAGCTGTACCACCAACCATTACCTTGCCAACATATACAGGGTTTGTCATTCTTCGTTGCATAAATTCTGTCATTTCTTCACCTCAAAAATCTACGATCTAGGCGGCAATTAATTTACTTAAATAAATTTAAATTCCCCCTTGATTTCATCTTTCTAAAAAGTTTTCTCGTTCTTAAAAAATCTTTAATCTAGAAATATCTTTAAAGGTAGCTACTAAAAATAAAAGCATCAATAAGGCAAAGCCAATCATTTGTATAAATTGCATATGCTTTTTCTCTAAGGGCTTACCTCTTAATCCCTCTACGACTAAGGTTACAAGATGCCCGCCATCAAGCATAGGTACTGGTAACAAATTAATCAGTCCTAAGTTTATGCTCAAAAATGCAGCAAACTGCAGTAGAGGAATCAAGCCTAATTGCGCTACTTCACCCGCCATTTGCGCCACACCAATTGGACCAGCTACTTCAGCAGCAACCTTTCCTGTAATCATTTGCGCAATGCCAACAACCATACTACTCGCTACTACATATGTTTGCTTAGCAGCTAAGCCAAATGCTTCGATAAAACCCGGATGATATTTTTCAATTTGCGGCATCACACCTATAATGCCTCGATTGGCTTTTTCGTCAAATTCTGGAGTTACTACCGTTGTTTTAATTTCACCATTATGTTGATATTTTAATGATAGTTTATTACCAGCATTTATTTGTACAATATTTACAAATTCTCTCCATGATGTAATTTCTTGATTATTCACCGCAATGATTGTATCACCAAGGGATAATCCTGCCTGCGCTGCAGGCTTATCAGCAAAAACATTACCGACAATGGGAGAGCTTGAAGGAGTATCAATACCTGAGCTCAAAAAAATTGTCAAAAATAATAAGATTGGCAACACAAAATTCATTGTTGATCCAGCTACAATTACTAACATCCTGGCAGGAATCGATTTTGCATTAAAAGAGCGATCATCTTGCTCCTCATCAGGATCCATACCTGCAATTTTATTGAAACCGCCTAATGGTATAATGCGCCAAGAATATAGCGTCTCACCATGCTTATAACTAATTACTTTAGGACCAAAGCCAATCGCAAACTCATCTACTCGCATACCAGTCATTTTTGCGGTAACGAAATGTCCTAATTCATGAACGAATACCAACAGTCCAAATACAAAAATGGTAGCAACGGTTGTCATCAACAATAGAATCACTCCTATCTTCTTATTATATACCTATTTAATAGCTTTTAGAATTTCTTGAGCCTGCACGCGCGACCACAAATCGGCACTACAAATGTCATTTAGATCAGGCAGCATAGTGACCTTATGACTTTCCATTACGCTTCTTATCACCAAGAAAATATCCAGATAACGAATTTGCCCTTGCAGAAAAGCATAAACGGCTTCCTCATTGGCTGCATTGAATACACATGGCAATGTTCCTCCTGTATTCCCTGCAGTAAAAGCAAGTGGCAATATGGGGAAGTTAACCATATCAGGTGCGGAAAAAGTTAATGCAGATAGTGTTTTAAAATCAAGTTTGGGATACTCTGTAGCAAATCTTTCAGGATAAGTAAGGGCATATTGAATCGGCACTCTCATATCCGGTTTTCCTAATTGAGCCATAACAGATCCATCTACAAATTCAACCATAGAATGAACAATACTTTGAGGATGTACAACAACCTCAATTTGAGAATATGGAACATCAAATAACCATCGAGCTTCAATTACTTCCAATCCTTTATTTGCTAACGTAGAAGAATCCACAGTAATTTTTTTCCCCATTGACCAATTCGGATGCCGTAAGCAATCCTCTATAGTAACATGCTCTAATTCTTCTCTTTTCAAACCATGAAAAGGACCGCCTGAAGCAGTAAGAAGAATGCGATTGATTTTTTTTCTACTTTCCCCCTGCAGACATTGAAAAATTGCACTATGTTCACTGTCTACGGGAAGAATCTTTACATGGTTGTCTTGTGCAAGCTGAGTTACCAACTCACCGGCAGCTACCAATGTCTCTTTATTCGCTAATGCAATATGTTTGCCAGCCTTAATTGCCGCCAAAGTAGGTTTTAAACCAGCAAACCCAACTAAAGATGTTAATACAGTATTCACATTCTCGTGAATAGCTGCTTCTAATAATCCTTCTTCACCAGTTAAAATAATTGTTGATCCCGAATATCTTCTGGTAAGCCTGTCTGCTGCATTCTTATCAACCAATACAGCTATTTTAGGGTTAAAATATTCAATTTGCTTCTCTAATAAAATATCATTATGATAAGCAGCTAATGCAGTTACACAAAATTGATCTTGATTAGCTGCAATAACTTCTAAAGATTGTGTGCCAATAGAACCAGTGCTGCCTAAAATTGCTATAGATTGCATTGTAAAAATCTCCCTTAACCTACTTAAATTATACACTAGAAATAAATTACCGTAATAGAAACATATGTATATAGTAATAAACAATAGGTACTGTAAATAATATACTATCAAAACGATCCAAAATTCCACCATGGCCTGGCAATAATTTTCCAGAATCTTTTACTCCTGCAAAACGTTTTATCGCAGATTCTGCTAAATCTCCAATAGGCGCAATAACACCAACTACTAAACCCATGGCTATACTATGACTTACTGGTAACTTAAATAACAATCCTAACAGGGTAATCGCTAAAATACTACCGACGAGTCCCCCAATAGAACCTTCTACTGTTTTTGCTGGACTGATTGCTGGGCATAGCTTACGCCGCCCAAAACGCGACCCTACAAAATAAGCAAACGTATCATTCGCCCATGTTCCAATAAAGGCTAACCACAAATAGCTAGCTCCCATAGACAACGTCCCCACAGAAGTCGTTATATATAAAGAACTATCAGTATATCTTAAAAGCAATAAATGGGAAAAACCTACGCCAATATAAGTAATGCCAAGTATAGAAAAAGCTACATCAGCAACAGTAAACTTATTTCCTGACACTACCATATTTACTAGACATAATAGAGTGGCAAAAACGAATGTCATGGTCATTTCCTGAGAGTTGCCTAACCAGGCGCATCCTAGTATCAAAGCATTCATTAGAATTCCCAAATTATAAAATACTTTTATATTCTTATTACGCAGCATTGTATAAAATTCATGCCATGCCAATAATGTAAGAATCAAAATAGCAGCAGCAAATAACCACTCACCATAATGAATTACATAGATAGTAATAGGTATACCTATTACTGCTGTTAAAACCCGTCTCCCCAGCATTCAAGCACCTACCTGTAACCTTATTTTTTTAATCCCCCAAATCTTCGTTCTCGTTTCTGATAATCCACAATAGCCTGTAGAAAATGATCAGGCTTAAAGTCAGGCCAATAAATATCAGTAAACCAGAATTCTGCATACGCTGATTGCCATAATAAAAAATTACTGATTCGAAAATCACCACTAGGTCGAATGATCAAGTCAGGATCAGGTAAACTGGCTGTATATAAATTTTCCATTATGCTTTTTTCACTAATATCGCCAGGTAAAATTTCGCCTCTAGCAACCTTCTCGCCAATCATCTGAACAGAACGTACAATTTCTGCTCGCCCACCATAATTGACTGCCAAATTAAAAACTAACCCTGTATTATTTGCAGTATGTATCTGGGCCTTTTCAA
Source organism: Pelosinus baikalensis (assembly GCF_020819555.1). NCBI lineage: Bacteria > Bacillati > Bacillota > Negativicutes > Selenomonadales > Sporomusaceae > Pelosinus > Pelosinus baikalensis. Next base: position 48,827 of record NZ_JAJHJB010000006.1, on the reverse strand, counting down.
CTTTTTGTTGTAATGCAGTAGCTAATTCATCTATTTTGCCAATAAAGCGAATTTGGACATTTTTTTGATGCAATTCATCAATTTCGCTTTCAAGATATTCAGAAAATAAGCGCATTAATAAGTTCACTTCATCTTCCGGTCTTTTCCAATTTTCAGTAGAAAATGCATATGTGGTCAATACTTTCAAATTCATATTAACAGCCGTTGTAACAATATGGCGTAAACTTTCTACACCTGCTCGATGACCAAAAGTACGCGGCAATCCTTTTCGTTTAGCCCATCGCCCATTTCCATCCATGATAATAGCAACGTGTTGGGGTAAATTTCCTTGTTCTACTATATTTTCTGTAGCAATCTTCTCATTTTTTTTGTTAAACCATTTTTCCCACATGTTATGACCTCCAAGATAATCTAACAAGCAACTAAACCCCCTCTTGCGAGGGGGTTCCAGTCATGGAGCCAAAATAGCACCAACAGGGCAAACCGCCGCACAGGCACCGCATTCTACACATTTTGTTAAAATGGTAAATATGACATTCCCTTCATTCAAAACATATACTTACAGAAAAAGCTACTTTACAACTATTTTCAAGGTTATGTTTATCACTGCAAGTTAACATTTAACACTTTCTCTCCCCATCTTAGCAGCAGCTACCAGATGATACACGCCATCATGAAACTGCTGCCGTATAACATAAAAGCAATCCTCTGTTAATCCCGATATGTGACGTGTTGGACGAGTCACAATTACCGTATATTGTATCTGTGCTTCATTTAGCTGCTTTTCTGCTACATATAAGGATTTTGCTACTACATCTATCATATTATACTTCCATGATCTCTTTTTCTTTAGCATTCATAATAGTATCGACTTCCTTTACGTACTTATCAGTCAGTTTCTGCATATCATCCTGAGCTTTCTTTACGTCATCTTCGGATATCGCTTTATCTTTCTCAAGCTTTTTTATTGCATCATTTGCATCGCGCCGAGAATTACGAATGACAATTCGGCTATCCTCAGCTTTCTTATGAACAACCTTCACAAGTTCTATACGACGCTGCTGCGTCAATTGTGGTATATTCAATCGAATGACAACTCCATCACTGTTAGGTGTAAGCCCTAAATCTGATTTTAAAATTGCTTTTTCAATCTGCGCAATCATCGATTTTTCCCATGCTTGAATTGTAATCATCCGTGGTTCAGGTACAGCAATGTTTGCCACTTGATTTATCGGTGTGGGCGTACCATAATAATCGACTGTAATCTTATCTAACAATGCAGGCGTAGCTCGCCCTGCACGCAAAGTAGATAATTCTCTGCGCAAAGCATCAATTGCTTTCTTCATTTTTTCGGTATTGCTATCATATATTTCCTTAATTAACATTTTTATCCCCCCACAACAGTACCAATATCTTCTCCAAGGGCAGCCTTCAAAATATTCCCCGGCTCGTCAATACTAAACACAATAATGGGAATTTTATTATCCATACACAAACTAGTGGCAGTAGAATCCATAACACCTAAACCTCGTTTTAGAACCTCAATATATGCTAACTCTTTAAACTTTTTAGCTTCTGGATTTAAACGAGGATCAGAATCATATACACCATCCGTATTCTTTTTCGCCATAAGAATTACATCTGCTTCAATTTCCGCTGCTCTAAGCGCAGCTGTTGTATCGGTAGAAAAATAAGGATTACCAGTACCTGCAGCAAAAATAACTACACGATTTTTTTCTAAATGGCGAACAGCCCGACGACGGATATATGGCTCAGCAATTTGACGCATTTCAATTGCAGTTTGCACACGGGTATCCACATCACATTGTTCTAGAGCATCCTGAAGAGCCAGAGAGTTCATTACAGTAGCTAGCATTCCCATATAATCAGCAGCAGCTCTATCCATTCCTTTAGCACTTCCAGACAAGCCACGCCAAATATTTCCCCCACCAACGACCACTGCAACTTGTAAGTTTGTATTTCTAATTTCTTTTATTTGGCGAGCGATAGAGTCAACAATAACTGGATCAATACCATATCCCTGCTGCCCAGCCAAAGCTTCACCACTAAGCTTCAAAATTACACGCTTATATTTTGATGTAAGCAAACATATCCCTCCATCCTTCCATTGAATTCTACAAAACTACACTAAATCCTCTAATACATTTAAGAAAAGACAAAGCCTTTACCTTATCTTATAAGATATAGAAATAAGCTTTGTCCTTCCAAATTTGAAATCAAAATTTAATATACTCTGATTCCTTAAAAATAAGAGAACACTGCAGTGTTCTCTTATTTTTTAACAGCAGCCATTACTTCAGCAGCAAAATCATTGCTTTTTTTCTCGATGCCTTCACCAAGCTGATATCTGGTAAATCTGCGAATGGAAATATTCTCACCAATTTTAGAGATATTTTCATTAATAAGTTGAGTAATTGTCTGATCTGGATTTTTGATAAAAACTTGTTCCATTAGACAGACTTCTTTGTAATATTTTTCAACCCTGCCTGTAATCATTTTTTCCACAATATTGGCAGGCTTACCTTCATTTAGAGCTTGGGCCTTAAGAATTTCTTTTTCATGCTCTAACACTTCTACAGGTACTTCTTCACGACGTACACATGTAGGATTCGTAGCAGCAATTTGCATTGCAATATCTCTTGCTAAATCTTTGAATTTATCTGTTTTTGCAACAAAGTCAGTTTCACAATTGATTTCAACCATTACACCAATACGTCCGCCACCATGTATGTAAGCTTCAATAACACCTTCTGAAGCAATTCGGTCTGCTTTTTTAGCAGCAGCTGCTAAGCCTTTTTCACGTAAATAATCAATGGCTTCATCAAGATTACCTTTTGTTTCAGTTAGGGCTTTTTTGCAATCCATCATGCCTGCACCAGAACGTTGGCGCAATTCTTTTACCATTTCAGCAGTTACCATATAAAGTCCCCCTATCTATTATTAAAGGTAAGAGGGAAAAATATTATTTTTCCCCTTACCTTTATCTAAATACAATTACTCAGCTTCTTCTACTTGTTCACCTTGTCTAGCTTCCAAAACAGCATCTGCCATTTTAGCTGTAAGCAATTTAACAGCACGAATAGCATCATCATTACCTGGAATGACATAGTCAATTTCGTCTGGGTCACAATTAGTATCTACAATCGCTACAATAGGTATACCAAGCTTCTTTGCTTCAGCAACAGCAATGCGTTCTTTACGAGGATCAATAATAAATAATGCTCCTGGTAATTTAGTCATATTTTTAATACCGCCAAGGAACTTTTGTAATCTTTCCATCTCATGACGAAGAGTAATAACTTCCTTTTTAGACAGTACTTCAAACAGCCCTTCTTCTTCCATTTTTTCCAATTCTTTTAAACGTCCAATACGTTTTTGAATGGTCTGAAAGTTTGTCAACATGCCACCGAGCCATCTTTCATTGATGTAGTACATGTTACTTCTAACTGCTTCTTCTTTTACTGCATCTTGAGCTTGTTTTTTCGTTCCAACAAATAAAATTGTTTTATCTTGTGCAATTTCACGCACAAAATTATAGGCATCTTCCACTTTTTTGACTGTTTTTTGTAAGTCAATTATGTAGATACCATTACGCTCCGTAAAAATATAAGGAGCCATTTTAGGGTTCCACCTTCTAGTTTGATGTCCGAAATGAACACCTGCTTCTAAAAGCTGTTTCATAGAAATTACTGACATACTTACACCTCCTGTTAAATTACCGCCGCAATCCGCATTTTCTATTTATCACCAACATGTTGTTAGCACAGTAAATAAAATTAGATTGCGTGTGGATTTACAACACGAATTATTATATCATAGTTATTTTTATATAACAAGATATTATACAAGAACTTTGCATTTTTTTAATACTCCATTTACTTTTTATGTAACTGCAGTAGCAGAATGATTTCACTTTTACTTATTCCTGTCGTTTTTGCAATTTCAATGCTACTATATCCTTGCTCAGCCAAAGCTAATACAGAGTCACGCTTATGATTACGTATGATTTCTTTATCATTATCTATCACCTTATAGTTTTTATCTATCGGCTCCTGTATCGGATTTAGTTGCTGAGAAGAGGTTTCTATATTTTCTTCTTTCATTTTTTCTGAAAAATTCGACAACTTTCGAAATAAATGCTCATCCTTAATCTCTTTATCTAAAAGCTTTTCCGCCATCATCATTTTTTTATCTAATCCCGCAATCTTTGCATCCGCTGCTATTAATATATCCTCTAAGTAACGAATCCTTTCTTCCAGTCGTTGAATGACAACTTCAGCTGTTTCCTCTATCTGCTCTTGAAATTGAGTCGTAGAAGATGCAATTTCAAGAGAAAACAAGTTTAATAGCATTTGTCGCTTATACAACACAAAAACAATAAGAAATATAATAACTAGTACAACAATAAAAATATTAGAAAACATACTCTCACCTCATAAGTTCTCGATAACAACAACATTGTCTCATGTTTTTATATCAATGATATGACCCCGAACGGGATCGTTATTAGAAGCCCGATTTACCTTGTCTTTTTCAATACTGCTCTCATCATTCTGCCTAGGTTTTTGTTCATTCGGAGAATGCTTTTCTTCCTTGGCCTCCTTGTCGCGTCCAACTTTGCCGCCTTCATTTTTAGCTGCACTTTGTACCTGGTGCTGACGATTTGTAGAAATATCATTCCATTGCCCAGCAACATGTTGCTGCTGTAGAGTTTCTTGACGATTGGCAAGATTTTGAGCCTTGCCTACTTCAGTAGCTTTGGGAATCAACACTTGCAACTCTATTGGATTAATAGACATTGTCCCACCACCTTATACCTGATACAACAGAAAAAATCCAACTATATTATTTAAACGTACCAATTTTTATTTCGCCATCTTCTGCATATAAAGAGCTAAATTTTAAAATATCGCGTATTGGCTTAACCAATGTACCGATTACAACTTTAACTCCAGGATACATAATATCAGCTACCTTTATGCGTCCAGTACGCATTTCTTCGAACTCACCTTCAATGACGACCATTCGAGTACGCATCGTTTCAACTTGTCCTACTAAATGAAATTGAGCTTTTGTTAATTTCAAAAGCATTTCACGTTTCTCAGGAGGTATCGTATGTTGATCCATTGATCGTAAAATACTCAACGCTTTTTGGGCCTGTTCAAGATTAATTTCAACTTTTTTCATTTCACGACGTATATGTTGATATTCTTCCCGCAATGATGGGTTTACGCCAACTTCTAGTTCTGTACTGGTTGACATCTGAGTGCCAATCACTTTAGCACGAATTTCTTCTCCAGCCATAATCGTCCCACCAGTAATCAAGCCACGGCGTCCCTCTACTAAGATTTTTTTTCCCGCAGTTATCCGAGAATGAAGTATAACATCACTGACCAGAATATCCACTCCTGCATGAACAGTAGCATTTTCAATAAACTTAGCAACTACGTTTTCTTTCGCTTTAACATAACCGCGATGCATTCCTTGAATGCCCATTTTTATAACTACATTTTTTCCTTCTACAATACCGCCACTAACAGTACCAAAAATCTCCACATTACCTTCAGCTTTTACTGAGAATCCCGGTTGCACAGAACCACGTATGGTAACATTACCGATAAATTCAATATTGCCTGTCGAAACATCTACATCTTCTTTAATTTCAATAATGGGCATCACATTAATTTTTTTATTGATCATCAGAATTTGTCCTGCTATATCAGCCACAATGGTATTGGTATCCACAACACTTACATTTTTCCCTATGGGAAGCAACATATCTTTACCCGGTTTTGCAATAACGTTGTTACCTAATACATCCATTCCAGCAATTCCTGGTGTTGCTGGAATTTTTTCTGCCAAGATATCTCCTTGTTGCACCGTCGTAAACAAATTTAAGTTTTTAAAGTCTACACTACCATCTTCCATTTCCTGAGGCCGACTTTTTGCAGCCAATATAAAATGATGCTTAATCTGGGCATTTGTACCATGAATTGGTTGTTGACCACAAGCAAATGTCACTCTTGTACCTGGAGATTCATAGGCCTGCTGAATGGCTTTATCATCAATTCCAAAAACAATACCACTAGCCTTGATTTTCTCAAGTACGGATTCCAGGGTTAAAGGTGTACATCGTGGCGGCAACACAATTTCTAAAGTTGCTTCCATTTTATCACGTGTCAAATTTACCTGGATTTCTGGATCAGGCTGAGGCTCTACTTTAGGCTTTTCTGCTACTTTTACCGGTTGCTCATCCGCCGCTTTAATGGCAGCAATGATTAAACTACGATTATATTCCGTTACTCCCTGCTTATTTAATTGTTCAAATATAGCTATTTCGTTTACAGAAGATGCACCATCTTCAATAGAGTGTATTTTTACAAATACACCACTATCATTGATATCAATTGAAAATCCAGGAATTTTATCATTTTTTTGTCCATCTTGAACCTCAACGTGTTCATCACCAATCATAGCTTGATATTCCCCCTTAACGGTGTCAAATAAAACTTGATTTAATCCGTGATAATGCTCCTCTTAATCGGAAAATTGATTTAGTGTGCAGCTGAGAAATACGCGCTTCAGACAATTTCAAAATTAAACTGATCTCTTTTAAGGTTAGTCCTTCATAATAATACAAAGAAACAACTAATCTTTCTTTTTCAGGTAATTTATCGATTGTTTTGGCTAAGGCTTGCTTTACTTCTTCTATTTCAATTTGCTCTGACGGGTTCGTTAGGTGCGCAGAAGAGGTTTCTGTTTTTATAAATTCATCTAAAGGCATGATTGTACTAGCATTGAGCTGATTTAATAGAACATATAGTTCATTGACTGAAATACTAAGAGCTTCAGCAATCTCATTATCAGTCGCAGCACGCCCTAATTGATTTTCAAGCTTTGATACCGTTTGTTCATATTGTTTTGCCTTTTGGCGAATACTGGTTGGTACCCAATCTTGTGCACGAATGGCATCAAGCATAGAACCCCGAATACGAACAACGGCATAAGTTTCAAACTTAATTCCCCGCATCGGATCATATTTTTCAATTGCATCAAGTAAACCAAAAAAACCATTACTAATTAAATCGTCTTTATCTACATATTGTGGTAAGCTAATCGCAATGCGACTCGCAACTAACTTAACTAACGATAAGTAGTATTCAATCAGCTTTTCTCGTATTTCCACTTTCCTACTTTGCTGATATTCTAGCCACAATTTCATAATTTCTTCTATTTTAGCTTGCTTATTATCTAACATCTATGATTACCCCCATAAACCCACGTATATCTCATTCTTTGGGGCGCGTTATTTGTTCAAAACTAGTAGAGGTAAAAGGAGCAAATTCTGAATTCTCGGTAACGTCATCTGAAGGTTCATTTTCTTTCAGCTCATCCCTTTGAGACTTTTCTTCTAACTTCTTTAAAGCAATATTTTTTAAAAATCTTTCCACTATAAGTCCTATGCCATAGCCAATAAAACCAAAAATAGCAATTGAGACAATGATACGATAAATAATCGTTTCTATTCTAGCACCTTGCAACACACCGTTTAGTAGTGTCAGGGTACCAACAATGAGTGCTAAGCACAGAGCAGTACGCAACTTAAGCACCTTTATTCCTCCCTGATTATAGTTCTTTTTCACCTTTAGCAATTGTTTTTATGAGATAAATGCCTGTATCCAAATGTAATACTACAGTGCGCCCATAATTCCCACCAGTATCATCTGCGATTAATTTAATATCCATTTTTTTTAATAATATACGTACAGCTTCCGTATTACGCTCACCAACACGCATAACATCTGTTGCATTTGCAAAGGTAAACATTTGAGCTCCACCAGCAATTTTAGCTAAAATACGGTTTTTTGCAGCCCCCAGTTTAATCATTTCATCTAACATCAAAGGCAAAGCCGTATTTGCAAATTTAGCTGGATTTTCAGCTGAACGTGCTTGTGTACTATCAGGAAGCATAATATGAGCCAAGCCACCAATTTTTGCAGCTGTATCATATAGTGCAATGCCAACACAAGAACCTAATCCATAACTTATAAGACTCGAGGGGTTACTACCAACTTTGTAATCAGCCATCCCAACTTTTATTAGTTCTGACATTATTCCTTCACCCCTATTGCCGCCAAAATGGTATTTAACGAACCAGGATCAGGAATCAAGAAAAAATGTCCTTTTACGCCATCATTCTCAGTGGTAAATTCGGTTTCAATTACGAGTGCATGATCTCCCATTTGTCCTAACTGGATCAAAATAACGCTTAAGATAGCTCCAGCCATATCCATTGCCAGAGCTGGAATAGATGGTAATAACGTCAAAGAAGTAAAGTGGGATAATGCATTGAGATAAGCACCTGCAAGAATATTACCAATTTCCATCAACGCAGACTCATCCATAGAATTTAATGAGGTTGTATGCCCTTGCTCTCTCCCCATTAGCATGTCGACTAAATAAAAAGCACTATCACGAGGTAACAAAAATAAAATACTACTGGGAGCAGGACCAAATACACGTAAATATACACCTGCCACCATTGCATCTGGACCACCAACTACATCTGGCACCTCCCCTAAAGGCAAAATGGCAATTTTAGGGACCGTCATATCTATTTTACGATTAATAATTTGTGATAATGCTGTGGCGGAATTCCCAGCACCAACATTGCCAATTTCCCTTAATGCATCAAGCTGCAACATTGACAGTTTTAATATTTCATCAGACAATAGTTCCACCTCATTTTAAACTCAATAATTACACTACTTTTGTTTCTTGACCAACGCCAATAATTTCTTCTAAATTTAATAAAATGAGTAGTCGATTGTCCAATTTGCCTACTCCACTAAGATAGCTTGCTGCCACACTCCCCGCTACAACATCTGGTGAATCAATATTTTCCTGATCAATTGTCATAACTTCTGAGACAGCATCCACGATCATGCCAACAGATAATTCATCTACTTTGACAATAATAATCCGTGTATCTTCTGTCAAGACTTGTTGGGGCAAATTCAAGCGTTTCTTTAAATCAATAACTGGTAAAACACTGCCTCGCAGGTTAATTACACCTTTAATATAATCTGGTGTGTGAGGGACTCTTGTAATATCAGTAATCCGTTTTATTTCTTGCACTTGCAAAATACTGACACTGTATTCTTCTTTACCTAGTTTGAAAACAACTAGCTGTACTTCGCTGCTTGCATAGCTTTTTTCTAACATGTGCTGCTCCTCCTTATTGGATTAATGAACCGATATCTAATATAAGTGCTACTTGACCATTACCCAAAATAGTTGCGCCAGCAATAATTTTAATTCCTGCTAAAAGTTTTCCTAAGGATTTTATTACAATTTCCTGCTGCCCTATTAGATTATCAACAATAATTCCGGCACGCTGCTCTCCAATATGTACAATAACCACAAACAATTCTTCTTCCGTATGTTGATTGTCAGAATCAGGTATGTTAAGCACATCTGCTAAACGTACAATAGGGATAATTTGTCCTCGGAGCAGAATCACTTCTTTATTTTGTACTGTTTTAATATCAGAAGGCATAATATTGATGGTACTATCAATTGATCCTAGCGGAATTGCATAAATTTCTTCTGAAACTTTAACCAACAATGCTTGTATGATAGCTAGTGTTAACGGCAACCGAATTTTAAACTTGCTGCCTTCATTGACCTTGGTCTCAACATCGACCATACCACCAAGGGATTCAATTTTATTTTTTACAGCATCCATACCTACACCACGCCCAGAAACATCCGTGACAACAGCAGCTGTAGAAAAACCTGGCAGAAATACTAAACGCACGGCTTCATTGGCATCCATGGCATCAGCTTCACCTTGAGAAATAAGACCTTTCTCAACAGCCTTACGTTTAATAATATCAGCGTTAATACCCTTGCCATCATCTTCGACCATAATAATTACATTATTACCTTCATGGCGAGCAATCAGGCGAATTTCACCAATAGGATTTTTACCTTTTTCTTCTCTTTCATTTGGATGCTCAATACCATGGTCAATGGAATTGCGCAATAAATGAACAAGTGGATCACCAATTTCATCAATAACAGTACGATCAAGCTCTGTTTCTTCACCTTGAATGATAAGGTTGATCTCCTTATTAAGATCGCGAGATAAATCTCTAACCATTCTTGGAAAACGGTTAAAAACTTGTCCTACAGGAACCATCCGTACTTTCATGACGACAGCCTGTAAATCAGTAGTTACTCGATCCATTTGTTCAATTGTTTCTACTAAATCTGTTAGCTTATGGGTAAGACCAATTTGTTCCAGTCGGGTCTTATTAATCACTAATTCACCGACAAGATTTAACAAGGTATCTAGTTTATCAATATCCACACGCACTGATTGACCACTTTTATTTTTCTTTTCTACAGTGGTTTGGGTATGCACAAGGACATTTCCAGTTTTTTCAGCTTCGTCATCTTTTTTCATTGGTTCTATCGATTTCGGAGCAATGATTTCTTCCGTAGCATCATTAGGCAATACACATGGCAAAACAACCGCTTGGTCAATTTCTGAAATTGATAATACCGCGTGTTGAATTTTCTCTGCCTCACTACCCGATATCACAATCACTTGGAAACTAAGAGAAAAATTTTCTTTTTCTAATTCTTCTACTGCTGGGATACTTTTGATTACTTCACCAATTTCATCTAACGCATTCATAACCATATAGGATCGGGCAGACTTTAAAAGACAACCTTCTCGCAAAGAAACTTGTACCTCATACGCCTGCATACCTTGATCACGTGCTTTTTTTATAACGGCTATTTCTGTATCACTAAGCTCGATTGAAGAAGATGCTCCTGGTGCTATGCTAACGGCTTCTGCTTTTACAGGAGTAGATAAAACAGCCTCTCCTTTAGCCAAAGCTTTAAGCTTAATAATCAATGGCTTGCTGTCAATAGAGCTTTCATTATTTGATGCAACACTTTCTACTAGTTGCTCTAAAGTATCAACACATCTAAAAATAGTATCAATAATATCATGGCTTGCCTTTAATTGACCTTTACGTAATAAATCCAATATATTTTCCATCTCATGTGTTAATTCTGCAATTGTTGTAAATCCCATAGTAGCTGACATACCTTTTATTGTATGAGCACTACGAAAAATTTCGCTAAGTACAGATAGGTTTTCAGGATCATTTTCTAAATCTAATACACAACTATTAAGCGTTTGCAAATGTTCTCGAGATTCTTCCAAGAACATTCCCATATACTGATTTGTATCCATCATTTCCACCTCCATAATTATTTGACAATAGCTTTAACAATTTCTGCAGCAATAGTTGAAAGTGGCGCTACTTTGTCAACCGCACCGAGTTCAATCGCTGATTTAGGCATACCAAATACAACAGCTGTAGATTGGTCTTCGGCAATGGTGTAGCCACCCTTTTGCTTGATAGCCTGTATACCTTTAGCACCATCATGACCCATCCCCGTAAGAATTACCCCAACAGCATTCTCTCCATAAGCCTTGGCAACGGATTCCATCATAGGATCTACTGCTGGTCGGTGTCCACCAACAGGAGGGTTCTGATTCAATTTCACAACTTTTTTATTACCTTCACGCTCGATGCTCATATGATGATCACCGGGGGCAATTAGAACTAACCCCGCACGTATAATATCATTGTGCTCAGCCTCTTTTACTGTCAAAGAGGATAAAGAATTTAAACGTTCAGCTAGGGATCGAGTAAATCCTGGGGGCATATGTTGAACAATAACTACACCGCAAGGTAAGTTACCAGGTAATCTAGTAACAATCTCCTGGAGAGCCCTAGGACCTCCCGTAGATGTACCAATTGCTAAAATAGGCTCATTCGTGGATTGTTTAAAAGATTGAAATGAAAGATTCGTCATAGATGGTACTATTACCTTTACTTTACTTAATTGAGATACGTTTGCTTTAATTGCCGCCCGACTTTTGGCTACTATTTCAGTACTAATACCAGCTATATTAGAAATAACGCCTGCAGTCTTTGCCACAAAATCAACTGCACCTAACTCTAAAGCACTTAGCGTTGCATTTGCTCCAGCACTAGTAAGACTACTAAGCATCACTACAGGCGTTGGTATTTCCTTCATAATAATTTCTAGTGCTTGCAACCCACTCATAATTGGCATTTCAACGTCCATGGTAATTACATCAGGTTTAAATTGTTTTACTTTCTCTACAGCTTCTTTACCATTTCGCGCTGTGCCAACTACCAAAAAATCTGACTCAGCAGAAAATAGATCTGATAATAGCTTACGCATAAAAGCAGAATCATCAACAATTAATATTTTGATCATCATTCTACCTCCTGTAAGTTAGAGACCTCTTTGACGATGTTCCAACTGCTTTCTAAATATAAATCTACTTATTTTGTCACGCACAATATTACGCGTATCGACAAACTTGATACTGATCCAAAATAATTGTCGATCTTCTTGTGGTTTCTGCACTCGGATAACTTCACCATCTACCTCAAGGTCACCTTCCTCTGGAAGAGTCAGCGTCATATTTACTTTTGTCCCTATTTTTATTGATTGCTCGCATATAGCTTGCAATCCGCCACCGCTAAGATCCCGAGTCATTACCTTAAGATTAATAGCATTCTCCGCATCATCATCCAAAAAATACTCTATCTGCAGAGGTTGTGATACATCAAAACGAACGAAAGCTCTTTGCTGCGTTTTTTCAATTTCGTAGGGCATTGTAACAATCCATACCGGTAACGGATACATTCTCTTACTCAGAAATTTACTTTTAAAGATATAAACGCCACTCTCAGTAATAATTTTGCCATAAAATCCACGTCCGCTTTCCAGAAAAATAGGACGTCCCTTTTGCATCGGCATGGCAATTATCATCTCATTAGAAGTAAGTTCTTCAACACGACTAGTAAAACGTGGGGTATTGCTATTTTGGGATAACATAATTTCCAAGCGTTGATTTACTTTTACTATCTGTTCCAAGCTAATAAATCTTTCCTCCTTACTAACACAAACTCACCGCATTAATCCTAATAACTTATTAAAGAAACCTTTAACTCCTGTAGTCTTACTACTAGCCCTATCTAATAAACGATTGGCTATTTGTTCGATACAGCGTGATGATGCAGTATTAGGAAATGCCAATAATAACGGTGTTTGCTTTTTTACAGCTTTAACTAAATTACTATCTTCATAAACAAAACCAAGACTGCTGATTGTTAATCCCAAGAACTTAAGTGCTACTTTAATCAGCTTATCGGCTGCAATATTTCCTTCATCAGGCTCCATTACGCGATTAATCACTAGCTTTAATACAGCAGTTCCAGAGTGACTTACATAGGTTTTCACCATCGCATAAGCGTCAGTAATTGCCGTTGGTTCTGGAGTTGTTACAATAATTACTTCATCAGCAGCTACCACAAAATTCATTACACTTTTACTGATGCCTGCACCAGTATCAATCAAAATGATATCTGCTAAATCATCTAATAACGTAATTTTGTTAATAATACGCGTAAGCTGTAAATCATCTAAATTTGCTAAATTATAAAGTCCGGACCCACCTGACATAAACTTTATTCCAAGAGGACCTTCTGTTATAATATCAATTAAAGAAAATCCACCTTCTAACAAATGCAGAATATTATACGGTGTTGAACACCCCAATATTACATCCACATTCCCCATTCCCAAATCAGCATCTATGATCAACACTCTTTGCCCTAATTTTGCCAGTGCCAGTGCTAAATTCACGGTAAAATTAGTTTTACCAACACCACCTTTACCACTAGTAACCGTAATGACCCTCGCATTGGTACGATTTGCTTTAATAACGGAGCTGCTTTTTTTTCCAGATGAACTTTGCACCATTTTTCGTAATTTTTCCGCTTGATCCCACATCATTACAAATCTCTCAAAATCAGTGGCGTCAACCTATTAATATCAACTAACTCTATATCATCGGGAACATTTTGCCCATTGGTTACATACGAAAGTGATATCGGAAATTGATATAATAGATTCACAATAGTGCCAATGTTTCGTGTTTCATCAATTTTTGTAAAAATGACTTTATGAGGCATACATATAGAAAATTTTTTTACAATATCTAATGCATCCTTATATTTAGTAGTAGCACTTAATACTAAATATTTTTCAATCGCATCATCGATATGTAAAAGTTTTGTCAGCTCGTCTAACTGCTCATCATTATGAGGACTTCGTCCAGCTGTATCAATTAATATCAGCTGCTTGTCCTGATTACTATCTAATACCGCTTTAAGTTCATCGGCTGCATACACCACATGAATAGGTATCCCCATAATATCAGAATACGTCTTTAATTGCTCTACAGCAGAGATACGATAGGTATCAGCAGTTATTAGCGCAATTTGGTATCCTTCTTGAATTGCAAATTTAGCTGCCAATTTTGCAATGGTAGTAGTCTTACCTACCCCTGTTGGTCCAAAAAACGCCGCTATCTTTCTACCTTGTTCAGGGATCTTAATACCTTCTACACTTTTAAAACAAGTTTGAATCTGTGTAATAAGCAACTGTTTCAGTTCTGGGCTCTCAACGTCAAAATTCGTATAATCCATTGGCAAATCATTTATAATTTGTTCTGCAATCTGTATATCAATGTCATTATTCATTAACAAATCAAGAACAGAGGAATGTTCGCTGCCTTGAGGAATTTTAGATATTACTTTTTCAAGTAAACTACGCATACTAGCAAGTTCAGATTGTACAGCAACCTCTTCAACACAAGGCTCTGCCTTTTGAGGAGGTATGGTAGCAATAGAAGTATCAACAGCTGCTGTGACCTCTACCTCCTCCTTAGAAAAGAACCCCCAAAGGCCGCCTTTGCGAAATTTTCGTGTATGTAAAATAATAGCATCACGCCCCAAAGCACTTTTCGCTTGGGCGATAGCATTTTGCATAGAATCAGCAGTAAACACTCTAACTTTCAATTATACTCTCACCATCCCTAATGATTGCACATCAACCTTAGTCTCTAGCTCCGCATAAGATAAAACAATTAAATTAGGTACGCTGCGTTCAACTAATTTATAAAAATACGTTCTGATTGCAGGACTGGTGAGAATAATAGGTTGATAGCCAATGTTTGTTATTTTCGGCAATTCCTTTGATATACTCGATATAATGTTCTGCAGTACCTGTGGCTCAAGTACTACATAGGAACCACTTTCATTACGCTGGACTGCTCCTGCAATAACATTTTCTAGCTGCGGATCAACGGTTATGCAGGTCAGCATATTATTCTGTGCATACTGCCGCGATATTTGCCTAGCTAATGCATGACGTACATATTCCGTTAAAATATCAGTATCCTTAGTAAGTTGAGCATAATCAGCCAACGTTTCAAAAATAGTCACCATATCTCGAATGGAGATTCGCTCATGCAATAATTTTGCTAACACTTTTTGAATATCGCCAATAGATAATAAGGCAGGCGTCAACTCTTCTACTACTGCAGGATTATGTTGTTTTACAGAATCAACTAAAGTCTGAACTTCTTGACGACCTAAGATTTCAAAAGCATGGGATTTGATAACTTCTGTTAAATGAGTGGCCAACACTGATACAGGATCTACTACCGTATATCCTGCAAGCTCAGCTTGTTCACGATTCGTCTCTTGAATCCATAAAGCTGGTAAACCGAAAGCCGGCTCTACCGTTTCAATCCCATTCACTTCTTCAAAAACAGTGCCTGAGTTCATCGCTAAATAATGATCTAATAATAATTCGCCTTTCGCAATCTCGATTCCTTTTAATTTTATTACATATACATTCGGTTTTAGTTGAATATTATCCCGAATGCGAATGGTAGGTACGATAAGTCCTAATTCTAAGGCACATTGCCTACGAATCATAACTACCCGGTCTAATAAATCTCCTCCTTGAGAAATATCAACCATTGGTATTAAGCTATAACCAATCTCTAACTCCATTGTATCAATTTGTAACAATGATACAATGTTTTCTGGATTGCGAACTTCTTCATTTTCTTTTTCCTCTAAATCAGTCTCTTGTGAATCTTGTTTATATTGAATCGTCCTTTCCAATATATAACCAACTACAAAACAAATAAGACCAAGACTTATAAAGGGAATTAGAGGCAAACCTGGAACAAAACCCATCACTGCCAATACCCCTGCAACAATAAAAAATACCCTCGGATTCGTAAATATCTGTCCTACGAGATCGTGACCTAAATTGGATTCCGATGCAGCTCTTGTTACTACGATACCTGTTGCAGTAGATATTAAAAGTGCTGGAATCTGGTTCACTAATCCTTCTCCCACCGTCAACAACGTATAACTATGTAAAGCTTCTAGCACGCCTAAATCCCGCTGAACCATACCGATAATAAAACCACCAACGATATTAATCACAATAATAATGATTGCTGCTATCGCATCACCTTTTACGAACTTACTGGCACCATCCATTGCACCATAAAAATCAGCTTCCCGCTGAATCTTAACGCGACGCTGCCGCGCTTCATTATCTGTAATAGCGCCAGAATTTAAATCAGCGTCAATGCTCATCTGTTTACCAGGCATAGCATCCAATGTAAATCTGGCTGCAACCTCGGCAACACGCTCAGATCCCTTGGTGATTACTAAAAATTGTATAATAATTAAAATAACAAACACAATAAAACCAACAATGGCATTACCACCGACAACAAAATTACCAAACGCCATAATTACTTCACCAGCATAGCCATCCAGCAAAATAAGCCGGGTAGAAGATACATTCAGTGCTAAGCGAAATAAGGTGGTGATCAATAATAAAGAAGGAAAAATCGAAAATTGCAATGGTTCTACATTGTAAACAGCAATCATTACAATCACAAGAGCCAAGGAAATATTTAACGCTAATAATAAATCTAATAAGAATGTTGGCAAAGGAATGATCATCATAATAACAATGGTAATAATTCCAAGGGCTACTATAATATCACTATATTTAGTTAGTTTACTTAAACCTGGAAAAGGCGATGTTTGCGTAGCCATTTTTTACTCCTTCTACAACTTAGGACAAGCGTTTTTTTAATTTATAAACATATGCTAAAACTTCTGCAACAGCTTGATATAATTCTGGCGGTACAGGATAACCAATATCTACTGCCGCATATAAAGCCCTTGCTAAAACTTTATTCTCAACAATTACTACTTTATTTTCTTTGGCAATCTCTTTAATTCTTTGAGCAATTAGATCTTGACCTTTTGCTACGATAATGGGAGCCGCCATAGATTTTTCATATTTTAAGGCAACAGCAAAGTGAGTAGGATTGGTTACGATGACATCTGCTTTTGGAACTTCTTGCATCATGCGCTGCATCGACATCGCTCGCTGTCGCTGTTTTATTTTCCCTTTAATCAGTGGGTCACCTTCCGATTGTTTAAATTCCTGTTTAATATCATCTTTACTCATCTTTAAGCTTTCCTTGTGTTCCCACCATTGATAAAAATAATCAAATGCAGCCAAAACAATCATTACTGCACTAATTTGAAATACCAGATTTAAAATTAAGGATGCCGCTAAATGTAACGAATCAATGAGCTCAGCACTGATTAGGCTAGGAATCTGCTCAATTTGTTTTCTCATAAATCGATAAATAAAGTAGCCGATAATGATTATTTTAAATAAAGATTTTACGAGTTCCACTAATGAGCGTTTTGAGAATAAACGTCCAAATCCCGAAATAGGGTTAAGTTTACTAAATTTAGGCATAAGAGGCTCAAAAGAAAAAAGAAAGCCAACTTGAATAAAATTAATCGTCAATGACACAATCAAGATCACACACATGACTGGCAATGCTGTCTTTAAAAAGACAATGGCAAAACCAAGGAATATTTCCCGAATGGAATTAATCGTCATATCGGCCATTGCAACATTAGAAAAACTAAGTTGCATGTATCTCGTGAGCTCATCATAAATATAAGAACCAATTAGCTTTAATGTAAAAAATGCTGCTAAAATAATAAATACCGAGTTAACTTCCGTACTTTTAGCAACTTGTCCTTTTTGCCTAGCTTCTCCCTTTCGCTTAGACGTAGCCTCTTCGGTTTTTTCTCCGGCAAACAGCTGTAAATCGAAGGATACATTCTCAGAAAATGGTTGTAATTGTATCTTGCTAGAACACGGAAAGAAGTCGGAAAATATCTTTATACATCCCATTAAACGCCATCTCCAAAAAAAATATATAAAAAGGTAATGCTAAAGATAGAACAAATAAACCAACAAGAATTTTTCCTGGCACACCGACCACAAATATGTTCATTTGTGGCATCGTACGGGCCAAAATACCAAGAGCTACATCCGTTATTACCAGCGAAATAAGTATAGGCAAACTAATTTTCATGGCAATAATAAAAGTATCTCCCACCATATCAACTACAAAATTTGTTAGAGCCGCTTTAACTACCACACCAGTGACTGGCATTAACTTAAAACTGACAAACAAAGCCGATAGTAACACATGATGTCCATTTGTTGCTAGGAAAATAATCAACGCCAGCATATGCTTGAAGTTACCAACTAAAGGTACTTGACCGCCAGATTGGGGATCAATAATATTAATAACCCCAAATCCAATCTGCATGTCCAGTAATTGTCCTGCCATTTGTATAGCAGAAAAAACCAATGAACTTAAAAAGCCTATGGTTAATCCGATAAGAAGCTCTCCTATTACAATAAAAATGTAAGGAAGGAAATCATTAGGTATTGCAGCACTATCATTAAATACGATCGGAAATAATATATATGTAAGGATTAATGATAAACCAGCTTTAATACTGACTGGAATGTTTCGGCTGCCAAAAATAGGAGTCATCATGAAGATGCCAGTTATACGAACAAAAATTAACAAGAAAAAAGCTACTTGATTTTGCAGAAGTGCAAAAAGATCCACAAATAATTACCCCTTACGTTAACGTACCAAGTTTGGTAGGTTGATAAAAATCTCGCGAGTATAATCAACCATCAAACTTAACATCCACGGGCCAAAGACCAATATCGCGACAAAAATTGCTATAATTTTAGGAATAAATACTAAGGTTTGCTCTTGAATCTGAGTAGTCGCTTGAAAAATACTTACTAAAATCCCCACTAACAAACCTAATCCTAACATGGGAGCAGCAATCAGCATTACCATGGTTAATGCCTCGCGTCCAATTTGTATTGCTAAATCACCTGACATATTTCCTCCTTTAGTGAAAACTATTAATTAATGAGAGAATAATCAAGTGCCAACCATCCACTAAGATAAATAATAATAACTTAAATGGCAGAGAGATCATGACTGGAGGCAGCATCATCATCCCCATGGACATCAATGTGCTTGCAACCACCATATCAATAACAATGAAAGGAATATAAATCAAAAATCCTATTTGAAATGCCGTCTTTAGCTCACTAATTATGAAAGATGGTATTAACGTAGTTGTCGGAACATCTTCTGGTGAATTAGGTCGAACACCTTCTGATAAATTTACAAACAATGCCAAATCATTTTCCCGTGTTTGCTTAAACATAAACTCACGCATTGGTTTTAAAACTTCCGTCATTGCAGCTTCCTGAGTAATGCTGCCAGCTAAATATGGCTGCAGCCCATTTTGATTTGACTGTTCAAGATAGGGAGACATTGTAAAAAAAGTTAAAAACAATGCCATACCAACCAGAACTTGATTTGGCGGCATTTGCTGTGTCGCAAGAGCACTGCGCAGAAAAGATAAGACAACAATGATGCGTGTAAATGAAGTCATCATAATCAAAATCGACGGAGCTAACGTTAATACCGTCATCGTGAGTAAAATCTGCAAACTAAGTGCAACATCCTTAGGCTCTGTAGCAGCTCCTACTTCAACATTAATATTAGGAAGAGGAACTAAAGGTGCGGCATTTGCCAATGCTGGTATAACAAATAAACTAATGAAAACAGTAAAAACAATCATAGCATTTCGAATTTTAGCCACTTACCTCTTCCCACTTTCATGTTTTTGTTTACTCTGCATATCACCAAAAGCAGTAGGAAAAGTTTGTGAAAATCGTTGCAGAGAAGCAAGCTGCTTTTGAAAGATAGTATCGAATTGATTTATGGGTACTGTTAATTGTTCTGCTTTCATTTTTTCAATTTCCTCAGGGTTTGTTATTTCCTGCAATACAGTAATCGCATGATCAGTAACGCCTAGTACCAAAAATTTGCCTGCAATTTCCACTGTATAAACAGCACGATTAGTACCAAATGATAATGTATTAATGATTCTACTACTGCCACTAGCAGATAAGCTTCCCAATTTTTTTCCTAAAAAACGGGAAGCGAAATATGCAAGACCAATAACAGCAGCAAAGGTTATTAGTAAAGAAAGAACATAGGAAACAGTAGAAAGCCAAGACGTTGAAGTCACAGGCTTAGGCTCTTGGTATTGTAAATAATCGCCATTGGATTCTGCCGCATAAACTTGTCCATTAAAAAAGATTCCAATGCAAAATAGCAGTAAAAAAAGCCTCCAGAAAACTCGGTATTTGTTCTTATTCATTATTAACCAACCGCTTTGCGAACAGCTTCCAATACTCGATCTGGCTGAAAAGGCTTAACAATAAAATCGCGAGCACCTGCCTGAATCGCTTCAACAACCATTGCTTGTTGCCCCATCGCACTACACATAATGACTTTTGCGTTAGGATCAATTTTTTTAATTTCTTTCACTGCAGTTATACCATCCATTTCTGGCATAGTAATATCCATAGTCGTAAGATCTGGCTTTAGTTCTTGGTACTTTTCTAATGCCTTTACTCCATTTTCCGCCTCACCTACGATCTCATATCCATTTTTACTCAAAATATCTTTAACCATCATACGCATAAATGCAGCATCATCAACGATTAACACTCTAGTCGCCATTATTTTATCTCCTCCTGATTACTCTATTATCCATTATCAACAATCATAACTATTGTAAATTATAGGTCCGCTCTAGTGGACTTATAATATCAGTAATTCTTACACCAAAATTTTCATCTATTACTACAACTTCACCCTTGGCAATTAGTTTCCCATTCACTAGTATATCTACAGGCTCACCAGCTAGTTTATCCAGCTCCATTACTGAACCAGGTGCTAATTCTAGAATATCACGAATTAATTTACGAGTTCTGCCAAGTTCTACCGTCACTTGTAATGGCACATCCATAATACGATCAATATTGGTATCAGTGACCGGCATCGTACCCTGTACTAGAGGAGCAAATTGTACAGGTTGCACATTAACAGGCTGTATATGCTGTTTTGCGACTGAAGCAGCTGCCACTTGCTGCTGGGCTTTTGCAGCCTGGGATTGAGATGCCGATGCATCTGCAGCCTTGGGAGTTTCTGCAACTGGCGCAGCTGCTGGTGGCTGTACGGCATTCATAAGGCTGTCCACCATTTCCTTTGCTACATCAATCGGTAGAATTTGCATAATTTCACTATCAATTAAATCTTCAACTTCCATACGAAAAGCGACACGAACAATGTTGTCATCGGTTCCAACAGCATTCGAAATGCTAGAAGCAACTGCAAAATCAATCAAATTTACATTCGGCGGAGCAATGTCTATTTTCTTCCGGAACATAGTTGACATGGATGTCGCTACTCCACCCATCATCTGATTCATAGCCTCACTCACGGCACTCATGTATAATTCATTTAATTCGGTAGGTGGATTGAGTCCGTCCCCCCCCATCATTAAATCTGCAATAATTAATGCGTCTTGTTCTCGAATCGCTAAAACATTAGTCCCTACGATGCCATGTGTATATCCAACTTCAATAACCAAATACGGCAAAGGATATTGCCCCTTGATCTCCTCTAAATTAGAAACAGACACACGCGGTGTAGTAATAGATACCCGGCGTCCAAGCAATACAGACAATGTAGTTGCCGCACTTCCCATAGAAATATTACCAATTTCACCAAGGGCATCTTGTTCTATTGCGGATAACTCAGGTGTTGAAGAGGATGAAGTAGCTTCTCCCCTTAGTAAGGCATCAATCTCGTCTTGGGATAGAAAGCCTTCAGTCATAATTTTCATCTCCTTCTGAAATTACTTGTGTTATTTGTAATGCAACCTTATGTCCTGAGAGTCCTGGTTTCCCTCTAAACTTTTCGCGTTGACCTACAATTACATTCAGATCATTTTCTATTTTACTCTCTAATTGCAATACATCATTCACTACTAAACCTAATAATTCCTGCACAGTAACTGTCGTTCTTCCTAATTCTACATATAGAGGAATAAAAGCTTTTTCTAGCTTACGCTGTATTGCATTAATATGCTCAGGCAATGCTTGTTTAGCAACGGAAGAAGCAACCCAATAGGTAGTAGTCAATTTCGACATGATGGGCTCAAGCACTAGATACGGGATACAAATATTAACTAGTCCTTCTACTTGGCCAATCTTCACATGTAATGTAATAATAACGACCATATCATTAGGCGGAACAATTTGAGTAAATTGAGGATTTGATTCGATAATTTCTAACTTAGGCTCAATCGCAACCACTTGCTTCCAAGCGTCTGAAAAACATTCTAGTGTTTTGTTTATCACTCTTTTAACAATCGCTTCTTCAATGTCAGTTAATGATCGTGTTTTGGCAGGAGGTAAGCCGGGCCCGCCAAACAAACGATCAATAATCGAAAAAATCACATTCGGGTTTAGCTCCAAAATCGCATTCCCTTTAAGAGGGCGCATTTGAAAAACACCAATAACACTTGGATTGGGCAATGAACGAATAAATTCTTCATACGTTAATTGATCAACAGAAGCTACATCAATATGTACAAGCGTCCGAAGATGTGCGGAAAGGTAAGTGTTCATAAGACGAGCAAAATTTTCATGCAGCATATATAAGGTACGAATTTGATCCTTAGAAAATTTATCTGGGCGCTTAAAATCATAGACTTTTATTTTTCTTTGTTTCTGCTCATCTTTTATTTCTTCGGCTGATACTACGCCTGTAGATAATGCAGATAACAGATCATCAATTTCAGATTGGGATAACACATCTGAACCTGCCAATACGTTCTCTCCTTTCCACCACTCTATTACATATTATAATACGGTATACATTCTAAATCTACTGCAAAACAAAATTGGTTATATATACGTCATACACTCGATCATCACCAAAAGATTTATTAATTTCATTTTTCAAAAGTTCTTTTAACTGTTCTTGCTTGAGAGGATCAAAATCTTCGATTTTTAGAGATCGTAATACATAAACAGCTGTATCTGCAAGTTTTATTTCTTCTGGTGAAGGCATTTTTCCAGTGGCAGCTACAGTAGTAGCCTTTTTGTCAGGTCTTAACTCCACAATAAGTCCAATTTTCAAGTAACGTCCACTACTTGCACCGCCAATATTAATCAACAGCCCATCTTTTGCATCACCCAATTTTACAAAAACACCTGATTCACGTTGAGAACTTTTCTTGTCCACCGCTTTATCAGCAACAATTTTAGTCGCAATAAAGTAGGAAATTCCCCCAGCCAATAATAAACCAAATACAATCATACCTACCATAAGCATCATTGGAAACTTCTTTTGACCATCAGCCACTGTTACACCCCCATTTTAGACTACACATAATCTGATTGAACGCTAATACATTTAGTACAGCTTCTTACTACTCATCTTTTAACTTATTAAAATGACAATAAAACTATTATTTATCATATAATTTTCATTCTTGATAAACAGACAGTATTTTTAACAATAAGATATATCTATCTAAACTTACCAAAAATAGCTCGACGATAATCCATTACTTTACGCACGACTTCATCCATGGTTTCTTCGACAATCAGCTTTCTACCACTCGTAAGGGTAATCACTGTATCAGGAGTTTCTTCAATCGTTTCAATCAATTCCGCATTTAATACAAATTCCTCTTGGGATTTAAGACGCGCTACTTTTATCATAAAAAAGCCTCCATACATTCACATTTTATAGAAGGGGGGGATTTTCGCCCCCCTTACCTATTTATTAACGTTTAAGGTTTACAAGTTCTTCCAACATATTATCATCAGTCGTAATAATTTTAGAATTAGCCTGGAATGCACGCTGAGCAACGATCATGTTTGTAAATTGCTGCGCTAAATCCACATTGGACATTTCCAAGCTGCCAGGAGTAAATTTACCACGTCCTCCAGTACCTGCCTTACCAATCTGAGGTTCTCCTGAATTGGTGGTTTTTGTATATAAATTACCTCCCGCAGAAAGTAAACCATCAGGATTATTAAATACAGCCAAAGCAACCTGTCCAATGGCCTGTGTTTGTCCATTAGTAAAACTACCAATAATCTCACCAGTAGTTGAAATAGTCTTTCCATTTAGGGTACCAGCACCATAACCATCACTGCTCATTTTTGCCGTAGAGTCAGTGCCATTTTGAGTCATCGTCGAACCACTAGGCTGTACTGTGAAAGAACCTGCCCCTGCATATGGGCCGCCAGTTGGATCAATTGTTAAAGCATTAAATACTGTGCTGGTATCAAACTTGCCATCGGCATTAAATTTAATCGTAGATGATCCCCCTGTAACAGTAGCAACTGTAGTTTTGCCGTCAGTACCGCCAATTATGGTTGACGCAGGTGTAAAGGTCCATGAATTATTTCCTGTTTTCGTAATTGTACCTGTTAAAGTATATTTGTTCCCCTGGGTATCATATAAATCATAAGAAACTGGTTGAGTCGAATCGCTACTAGATGAAATTGTACTTGCAGCTGTGGCCAAAGATGCTGCAGCTGCAGTAGTCGCCGCGTCTGCCTTAGCTGCAGGATCTGCCGCAATCGCTTTAACTGCTGCGTTAGCCGCAGTAACAGCAGCCTTAGCTGCATCTAAGGCTGCCGCTGCTGCCGTTGCTGCCGCTGTTGTATTAGGAGTAGCAGCTGCTAAAGCAGCTGCTGCTGCATTTGCATCTGCTACTTTAGCAGCTGCAGTTGATACTGCTGTAGTAGTTGCAGGAGCAACACCAGTAACACCGCTTATCGCAGTTGTTAACGCGCCTGCTTTTACAACCGCAGCAGCAGCATCAATTTTCATTGTCGCTGCATTTAATGCAGTAGCACCCCCATTTAAATTACCAGTAAGGGTAATTGCAGTGGATACTTTAGCTGGCATTGTTGAACCTACTGGTATTTGCAACGCTGATATTGGCTGGGTAGTGTCAACAACACCTGAAGCATCAGCTGGCCAACCTAATACACTATATCCTGCACTATTAAGGAAATTGCCTTGCTCATCCGTCGTAAAATCACCGCTTCGCGTATACATTTGATTCGTAGGGGTACCTACAACAAAGAACCCATCACCTGAAATTGCCAGGTTTGTTGATATACCT
Organism: Pelosinus baikalensis; assembly: GCF_020819555.1. Classification (NCBI taxonomy): domain Bacteria; kingdom Bacillati; phylum Bacillota; class Negativicutes; order Selenomonadales; family Sporomusaceae; genus Pelosinus; species Pelosinus baikalensis. The sequence goes on along the minus strand of NZ_JAJHJB010000006.1, from coordinate 23,373 downwards.
GTCGGCTGCGTGCTGCCATCAGTAAAGTTTGTACTAATACTGCCCACACTCACACCCAGACCTACCTGCATGGGGTTTGTCCCTCCCCGAGTGCCTGAAGCACTGGAGGCCCCCTGTAGTGTTTGACTTAGCATATCTTGAAATGTAACGTTAGACGATTTATAACCAACTGTATTTACATTCGCAATGTTATTACCAATAACATCCATATAGGTTTGATTACCTTTTAAGCCAGAAACAGCAGCGTACAAGGAACGCATCATAATAAATCAACCTCACTTTTTTATATTTGTGACTGTATCAATCAGTCAACAGTCAAAGGCTCTCCACTAGAGGTCCAGCCTTATACAATTACCGCACTATCAATATTAGTAAATACATTATCTTTGCTATTTGCACCATCCATAATCGTAATCACTGTTTTATTTTTCACACTCACCACTAAGGCTAGATTACTATTACTCATGAATACCAAAGATTCATTCGCACCTTTTTGCGAAGCTTTTTCCACAGCTTCATTCAATTTAAGTAACTCCGTCTGCCCCAGTTTAATATTCCTACTTTGCAGCCGTTGCAGAGCATGCTGAGAAAATTTTACACCTGTTAACTCTTGGGATAAAATTTGATCAAAAGGTGCACTATTTTGTTTCCCTTGATTATTTTTTGCATTATTGATTAACTTTCCAGCAATCGGGCTTACAGGGGTCATAGACTGTTGCAGGCGATATATACTATTGTCAGTCATATCTCTAACCTCCTGTTGACTTAACTATTTTGTAGTCTCAGTTACTTTACTCAAATCAACTGTTGTTGGAACAATCAGTCTAGTAATTTGCTTTGATGCAAAGGTACTTGTTACTATTTTTCCATTTGAATCCATTAGCACTGCTCCACTTGAATCCGTTTCTACTGCTGTAACCTGCACTGTTCCATTACTATCAACAGTTGCGCTCTGAATTACTCCTGAATGTGAAACCTTGCTGCTATCAGTCCAACTAACTGCGCAATTAGCCAAGTCACCTGTTGTGGTAGGAAGATAAGCTGGATATTGTACAGCATCTACTCCAACAACCAAACTAGTAACTCCAGAAGCGGTGCTTGTTCCTCCCACTACCCCTGTAATCGAATTGCCGCTGTCATTTGAGAAATTGATAGTACTGCCGATCAGATTGCTGGCTTGCATCTTAGCCATTGTAGCATTTAAATTTTGCATTTGCTCTAAGCTGGAGAATTGTGCCATTTGGGCAACAAATGCTGTATTATCCATAGGATCCAGTGGGTTTTGATATTGAAGTTGTGTAACAAGTAATTTCAAAAAATCATCTTTTCCTAAAGAACTATTTGAACTCTTCGCTGTTGCGCTGGTAGATGTATTAGTAGATGTACTTGTATTGGTTGTACTATTAATTACATTGGACATAACATCATCTCCTTTTTTATATACGATAATCTACTCCAGATCCTTCTGAACTAGATTCCACTACACTAGTAGAATCGTCTAGTGCATCAAGAAAATCTTCTTCAATCTTTTTATTTTGCACTTTTACTTCCGGTTTTTGTCGGCTTTCATGCTGTCCATTAGAAAAGAAGTCTCCTAAACCTGCATATACATCTACATTATCAATTTTTAAGCCTTGATTCGATAACTCTTGCTTTAATTGTGGAAGGGATGCTTCAATAATATTACGGACTTCACTATTATTCGAATGGAAGCTCGCACTAACCACACCACTTTCGACGGTTACTTTAAGAGTCAGTTCTCCCAAATGTTCTGGCTTTAGCTGAATAATCATTTCTGTATTCTTTTGACCAGAAATTAAGCGAGCCTGATCAACAATCTGCGAGGCAACATGGTATGAATCTTTTATTGGTTGCTGCATTACTTGTTTTCCGTCGGAAACAGCAACTTGATTTTCATTTTTCATTACCTGCTGATTTAAGGCACCCGCAAAAGTATCTGAGGTATTCGTGGTTTGATTGGGAAGTAGACTCTCTACACTTAATTGTTCTTTAGCACCTAATAACATGGTACCACTCTCACTCACATTCTCCATTGCACTAACAACATTGGTTAATAAGGGAGATGTCGTGACCGGTTTTGCATCAACCGAATCAATCAACTGAGTAATATCTAGCGTCGCTACTCCTGCCTGAGCTTGATTTGGTGTTGTTTTTTTGTTATCAACTTGCGGCATATTATTAGCTTTTCCTACTCCGTTACTGTTAACAAGGGCAAAGGAAGGTACTGTTTCTAATAAAGCATTATTAATTGTCACACTTGCTTTGCTTAATGAAGGATCACTAACTTGTGCTTGTTCTGTCAGCTGCTTATTTTGCAATAATTCTTGTAATTGCATTGTAAATTGATTAGCATTCGTATTGCCTGCCATATTTACATCTGTTCCTTTTGTCAATAAGGCTGCCAATTGTTTTTGAGAAGTATTCATACCAGTAGTTACATCTAATCGAATAGCATTCTTTCCTATTAATTCAGTTAGTTGATTGGCATTAACCAATTGCCCTCCAACATCATCTGCGATAAGGTTCTCATTACTTTGAATTGGTGCAGCATTAACCTGTGGATTCAGCCCCATCATTCCTGAAATTAATTGAGCTGCAGCAGAATCACTTTTGCTAGTTATATCTTCTTTCTCGGTTTTATCTGACTGGTTGTTTAATACCTTACCAAAATCCACTCCAGACTTATTGCTAGAAGAATTATTTTTTTTGCTCGTAGATGTTTGCGAGGACGTGTTTGGTTTAATCTCTATGGGAGTTACATTTGCCATTATAGCCATTTTTTTCACCTCCTTTCATTACTTATATATGTTAAAAATTAATTCAAGTTTCCGCCTCTGAGCATGGCTTGGGTAAGAACAGCAGCACGTTCCGGACTAAATAAAGGTAAAATTTTTGAAACTTGTTCATCTTCCATTTTATTTAAAATCGCCAGTACTGAACGATCATCTAACTGATTCAAAATAACAACGGCCTCGTCAGGCTTCATCCCACCATATAATCTTGCCAACTTAGAAATGCGTTTTGCCTCTTCTTGCTGTTTTAGTTTAGCCTGCTTTTGCAGTTCAGAGTCATCCACAATTGCTGGCAAGGCAGGAGAGATGTTGGGGACTACTGCTGGCGGTACTACTTTTGCCTCAGGAGGAGTTTCCACTTGGTTTTGTTCATCTAATTCAACAGTCTCAAAATTAGTTTTAGGCTGAGGAAAGTACTGTCCAACCACCGGATATTCATTTAATTTCCATTTTTCAGTCATGCCTTTCATATCAATTAAATTCAAATAAACTCCCAGGGCAAAACCAACAGTAGCTATGAGTAACAGTATTATGATCGCAATTAATACTTTAACTATTGTTCCTAGCTTTTTTTTAGGTTTATCAGGCGTGCTCATATTTATTTTTATTTGAGAATCAGGCGTCACTTTTTTTGCCATATTGTTACCTACCTTTGAAGACTGTTTCACCCATGTGATTCATACTATTTCACTAATGACATTACTTTAGCTACATAGTCTTTTGTTTCTGTATAAGGAGGAATACCATTATATTTTGTTACGGCCTGGGGTCCTGCATTATAAGCAGCTACTGCCTTCGTTATATCACCATCAAAAGAGGTAATTAATTGTTTCAGATAACGAACACCACCGTCAATATTGTCACGTGGATCTTTACTATTACGAACACCCAATCCTTGTGCAGTTTCAGGCATTAATTGCATTACACCTACCGCACCAGCTGACGAAACAACATCCGATGATAAATTAGACTCTACTTTTGCAACAGCCATAACCAGCTTAGAATCGACTCCATATTTTTTAGCTGTATAATCAATGATTTTACTAATATCATCTGAAGCAAAATTCTTTTCATTTATAGAGTCATTTGCTTGAACTCCTGCCAATACAGCAGAAAAATCATGCCCATTCGTAGAAGAATGATTAAATCGTTGTTCAATGGTATTGATCCGTTGTAAAACTCTGCTTATACTTTCCATTTGATCACCCTACTTTTCTCTTACATAAAGTTGTAATCCTATTTCATCTAATATTTTCTGCTCTTCTTTTAGTAATTCTGCTTGATAATCTTGTATTTTTTTCTCGCGAAATTTTTCTACAACTTTATGACCTTTTACTGCTTCTTCAAGATTCTTTAAACATTCTTGTCTATATTCATCAGCACGTTTAACAGACTCATTTTGCTGTTGAATTTCTTTTTTCATTTTATCAAAATAATGATGAAATGACTTAAAAGTTTCAATCGATAATAAATTTTGCTGAAAGTTGCGCAGTAAATTCATATTTTGCAGAACATTTTCTTCTAATTTTGCCAGTTCTTCTTTTTCGATTCGAAATTGATTTGTCGCTTGCCAAAATAAAATTTGTGCCTGTTCTTCTTGCATTTTGCGAAATTTGAGTAAGGCTTCTAATCGAAATTTAAATGACTTCATCCTATTTCACACCTCAAAACCTTACTTAAGATGTTAACGATAGCAATTTTTCAATTGTTTCATCTGCAGACATTTTTTCAAAAACATCCTGTTGCAAAAAAGTTTTAACAGAATCAATAGCAGCAATCGCATTGTCAATATTAACATTACTGCCTGTTGCGTATGCACCAATATTAATTAAATCTTCAGCTTCACGATAGGTGGCCATAATTGAACGCATTTTTTGTGCTGCCTTATAGTGTTCATTTTCTACAATGTCTAACATTACCCGACTTACACTTCCCAAAACATCAATGGCTGGATAATGATTTTGTGCAGCAATACCACGGTCTAATACAATATGTCCATCTAAAATACTGCGTACAGCATCCGCTATGGGTTCATTCATATCATCACCATCTACCAGAACCGTGTAAATACCAGTAATTGAACCATTCTCACCTGTCCCAGAGCGTTCTAGCAGTTTGGGCAACATCGCAAAAACAGATGGAGTGTAACCACGAGTAGCAGGAGGTTCACCAACGGTTAATCCAACTTCTCGTTGTGCCATGGCAAAACGGGTAACCGAATCCATCATTAAAACAACATCTAAGCCTTGATCACGAAAATATTCTGCAATAGCTGTAGCAGTCATTGCACCTTTGATACGCACCAAAGCAGGTTGATCTGACGTAGCAACAACCACCACTGAGCGTTTTAGTCCTTCTTCTCCTAAATCTCGTTCAATGAATTCTCTAACTTCTCTTCCCCGCTCACCAACTAAAGCAATAACATTAATATCCGCTTCTGTATTACGAGCAATCATGCCTAACAATGTACTCTTCCCAACACCACTGCCTGCCATAATACCGATTCGCTGCCCTCTTCCTAAGGTTATTAAACCATCAATCGCTCGCACTCCTACTGATAACTTTTTTTCAATGCGCCTGCGAGATAAAGGATGAGGCGGAGCACTATGCAATGGATACTCTTCTTTTATCGCTAAAGGTCCTTTATCATCCATAGGATTACCTAAGCCATCCAGGATGCGACCTAGTAAATGATGTCCTACATTAACTTTTAAGGATTGATGAGCTGAAAAAACCTCACATCCCGGTCCTATTCCTTGCATTTCACCAATCGGCATCAATAAAACCCTATTATGACGAAATCCAACGACTTCAGCAGGAATTGCGTCTCCCGCATTCCGCGGAGATATATAACATAAATCACCCAAGTTAACACTAGGACCTTGGGATTCAATCACTAAACCGACAATTTGTGTTATTTTACCAGCTATTTTCATTGTCTCAGCGCTTTGTATGACATTTAGATATTTCTCATTATCAAAGGACTTCATGGCAACACTCCTTGCAATGCTTTGCGAAGTGCATCAAACTGGGTATCAATTTTAGCATCAACCACACCATAGGATGTATCAATCACACAACTGCCTGCTGTAACCGTACGATCGGCTACAATTGTTAACGCCTGCTCACATCCCACCATATTTTGGAATTCCTGTTTCGCTTGCAATACGATATCAAAATCATTATTACTCACTCTAAGAACAATTTGCTCCTGATCCTTGACTTTTTCCAACGCATTTTTGACAATTGGCAGTACAATCAGAGGATTCTCTTCAATCTGGCAAGCCAGCACTTTACCGGCAACAGCCAGTGCAATTTCGATTATCTGCCGTTCTGCAGCTAAAATCATTTCTTTAGCTTCTTTTTCCCCAAGAGTTAACATTTGTTGCGTTTTTTCAACAGCATTATCAATCAGAGACTGCATTTCCTCTAATCCTGATTGTTTTCCCTGCTCGAGCCCTTGTTGATATCCTTTTTGATATCCATCATCATGGGCTTGTTGTTTTAATTGCTCTACTTGCTGGTTTGCCTCATGCATGCATTGATTTGCATCCTTCTTAGCTTCATCAATAATAACAGCTGCTTCTTCTTTCGCCGAAGCTATTATTTCATCTGCCACTGAAGTATCCACCGAAACCTCAATTAATTCTTTAGTTACTTCAACATTATCATCTATAAACATATTATTATTTATTATCAAAGGTTCCATTTGCATACAAGCAAATCGTATAATATTAGCCAATGATCTCGTCCCCTTTGCCACGTGCCACAACGATTTCTCCAGACTCTTCCAGACGACGGATAACATTAACAATTTTTTGTTGGGCTTCTTCAACGTCTCTAATTCTTACTGGCCCCATATATTCGATTTCTTCACGCAACATGTCAGCAGCACGTTTTGACATGTTTTTGTAGATTTTACCTGCAACTTCATTTGAAGATGCTTTCAGAGCTAACGCCAAGTCTTTACTTTCAATCTCACGCAACACCAATTGCAAGGACCTGTCATCCAGCAATACAATATCTTCAAAGACAAACATGCGGCGTTTGATTTCTTCGGCAAGCTCAGGATTTTGTACCTCTAAGTTTTCCATAATCGTTCTTTCTGTTGATCGGTCAACTCGATTAAGTATTTCTACAATGGAGTCAACACCACCAGCAGATGTAAAATCTTGAGTAGCCATAGCTGATAATTTACGTTCCAAAATGCGTTCAACATCTTTCAATACATCAGGAGACGTACGATCCATCGTTGCGATCCGTTTCGCCACATCAACCTGCCGATCCGGCGGTAAAGATGATAAAATCGTTCCTGATTGTTCTGCTTGTAAGTATGACATAATTAAAGCAATCGTTTGTGGATGCTCATTTTGAATAAAATTCAGCAATTGTCCCGGATCTGTTTTGCGTGCGAAATCAAAAGGTCTAATTTGCAAACTTGAAGTTAATCTATTAATAATAGAAACTGCTTTTTCTGCACCAAGCGCCTTTTCCAAGATTTCACGAGCATAATCCAAGCCACCAGAAGAAATATAATTATTTGCCACTAACATTTGATGAAATTCAGCTAACACTTTTTCTTTTTGTTCTTGCGTTACTTTTCGTTGATTAGCAATTTCTAGAGTAAGCTTCTCCATTTCATCCTCTTTAAGATGCTTAAAAACCTGAGAAGAAACCTCGGGACCAAGGGCTATCAATAAGATAGCCGCTTTTTGCTTATTACTTAATTCATTTGATTGGTACATACTTACCCCCGCTCTACTCTTCGGACAACCAAACTCTAATTAACTGCGCTACCTCTTCAGGTTTAGCTTTGGCCAGCCTTTCAAGTTCTTTACGCTGTTCAGATAATTGTATTTCCTGAGCTGTCATTTCAGGCGTTTCTATTGACATTGATTCAGTTGCAGCAGCAATTTCTTCTTCCATTCTTTCTTCTTCTTGCCTTTTGCGAAGACTACGCATACGAAGAATGTACAGAATTCCCAGAACCGTCGCTACGGCTAATGCTATCTTCAACCATAAAGCTTGCCTTTGTTGACTTTCAGCTTCCAGTTCTTCTCTACGCTGCCTATCTGCCGCCTCTGTATTAAAGGTTATGCTCTCAACGGAAACAGTATCGCCTCTTGCATTATTAATACCAATTGCAGAACTCACAGTCCTTAGAATGCTATCTTGCTGTGCCCGATTCACACTAGCATCAACTAAGACTGCCACAGTGAGTCGTTTAATAGATCCTGGCGTTGCTACAACTTTTTCTTTTGTTTCATTAATTTCATAATTGCGGATTACTTCTTTTTTCTCATAATTGGACTGATTTGTATTGGCTGTCACATAACCAGGTACATTTGTAGTCGTTCCCGGCACTCCACCTGGAGTATTGGGTGCGCTGCCTGTAAAATTTTCATTCATCTCTTGAGAACTGCGAATAATTCCTTTGTCATCTACTACTGGTTCAAAGGTTTGTCGATCTACAACACGTTGATCGAAACTTAACTCAACATTTACCCTTGCCGCAGCTTTATTGGCTCCTAAAACTTGCTCTAATAGGGACTGCACATCTTTTTGCAAACTATCTTGTACTTTTTTAGTCATTTCAATTTGCGTTAATGTCACATTTGCTCCAGAGACTCCATTAGAGTCATTCTCTTCGTTAAGTACACGAGCCAGCTGATCCACCACAGTTATATTCTCAGGTTTTAACCCTTGTATACTATGAGCTACTAAATTAACAATACCTTTTATTTGCTCCTTTGATAATTGAGCCCCCGTACGTAGTTTGAGCATAATAGAAGCTGTTGCAGGTTTTTCATTCTTCTTATACAAACTATCTTCCGAAAGAACTATATGTACCCTAGCTTTTTCCACTTCTGATAATTGTTCAATCGTACGAGCTAATTCACCTTGTAATGCTTGCACCAAATTCACTTTATTTTGAAATTCAGTAGCACCAAACTTACTTTGTTCAAATATTTCAAAGCCCTTATTGCCTCGTGGCAAACCTTGGCTGGCTAAATCCAACCGAATGCGGTAAACATCTTTTGCAGGAACCATAATTGCATTTCCATTACCACCAATTTCATGGGTAACTTTCATTTCCTTTAATTTTGCGCTTACCTCACCAGCATCTTTAGCTTCCATCTCAGTAAATAAAGGTACAAGATCCGGGCGACCACCCCACCAAAAACTCCACGCTAAAATAATTGCAAATATAAGTATAGCCGAGCCAAGAATCATATATCTTTCTTTTTTACCCAGGTTTTGCCACAAGCGCAGAGACTGCTCTTTCCAATCTGCCATTGTCTCCACCCTTTCAAATCAACAAAAATATTGTCATAATTATACCTGCATACGCATAATTTCTTGATATGCGTCAACCACTTTATTGCGGACCTGCATCGTTAGCTGCATTGCTATTGTTGCTTTTTCTGCCGCTATCGTCACTTGAGAGATGTCTTGCAATTTCCCTGCTGCTAGATCAAACGAAGCCTTTGCCGCATCTTGCTGCAAACTATTCACTTCACCAAGCGCCTCTGTTAAGAATTCTCCAAAGTTCTTCTTACCCTCTTCTATTTGAGGCGTAACTTTTTCAACCATGTTCGAATTGACTGGTGTTAATTTAAGTGCCTCTATACGCACAAATGTCAACCTCCATTATTTTCCAATTTCTAATGCTTTAAGAGCCATACTTTTCGCTGTATTAATCGTAGTGACATTTGCTTCATAAGCCCTAGTAGCCGTAATCATATCTACCATTTCAGATACAACGTTAACATTCGGCATTTCCACATATCCATCTTGATTTGCATCGGGATGTGCGGGGTCATAGATTAAGCGAGCTGCAGAAGTATCTTCAGTAATTCCAACCACTCTAACTCCATTTCCAACATCATTACCTAACTTTTCAGATAAAACCTGGGAAAATGTTGCTTGATTTTCTCGCGGAGAAAACACAACCATTTGACGTCGATAGGCTCCTCCTTGGCTAGTACGAGTCGTATTAACATTAGCAATATTATTAGAGATTACATCCATTCTAAGTCGTTCTGCTGTTAAACCTGATGCTGCTGCATCAATAGCACCAAACATTCCCATACTTATCCTCTCCCTTCTTTTATCGCGGACTTAATCCCTGTGAAATAACCACTTAATTGTTGTACTACTGCGTTATAATAGATATTATTCTTTGACAGATTCGCCATTTCAATATCAATATCTACATTACTGCCATCAGTTCTAAAAGAAGTTTTATCAATTACCTTTACTGCAGGAGTTGGAATCCCTTTTCCTTGCAATGGCAAATGCTGACTATTTGTTTTTGTCATCTGTAATTTACCGTTATCTACGGCATCTTGCAGAAAATCTTCAAAAACCACTTCACTTTTCTTAAAACCCGGCGTGTTAACATTGGAGATATTATTACTAATTACCTTTTGCCTTAAAGAAGATGCTGATAAAGCTTGCTCTAACACAGACACTCGCGGCGACGCTAGAATTGAATTTAACACACATAATCCTCCAGTATTTTATATTACATGTAACATAATTACATTTTATTACACAAAATGTAGAACTAAGCATTATTATTCTATATAATCCTTCAAATACCTTTGTTAAAATACTATTTCCAACAAATTTTACACACTTATAATTCTATAAAGTGACAGAAAATCCTTCATAATCAAAAATCAACCCTTGTTAATGATATAATACTTTTGTCTTTTGCACATCTACCAAAAGATATAGAAATCCCTCTATCTACAAATTTTTACAACAATCATTTTTATTTCTCAAATAACACCATGAGATAAAAAAAGAACTGCTGCTATTGAACCTATCTCAATAGCAGCAGTTCTTTTTATTATTGTATTACTTTTTAAGTTTTTTCAATTCTTCAAATAAGCGCTCATTTAATACTTTTATATAAGTACCCTTCATTCCTAATGATTTTGATTCAATTACCCCTGCGCTTTCAAATTTACGTAAGGCATTAACAATTACGGAACGAGTAATTCCAACACGATCAGCAATTTTACTTGCAACTAGTAAACCTTCATTACCTTCTAACTCATTCAAAATGTGGATAACAGCTTCAAGTTCAGAATAAGAAAGGGTACCAAGAGCTACTTGCACCGTGGCTTTCTTACGAGCTTCATCTTCAATCTTTCCACTACGATCTCTTAAAATTTCCATACCAACAACGGTTGCTCCATATTCAGCCAAAACAAGATCTTCATCTTGAAACTCAGTATGAAATTTAGCTACAATTAATGTGCCAATTCGTTCTCCTACACCGTGAATAGGGACGATAGTGGTAAACTTATCTGTGAATATACACCCCGTATCTTCACTAAAGGAACAAAGACCTCCCTCAAGGCTTAGATTTGGAGATGTTTCGTTAACCCGCAGTAACCATTCTACATACCGTTCAGGAAAACATCCTTGTAATAACACTTTATCACGCATTAAATCACATTCAAAATCACCTAACAAAGCATATCCAAATATTTTACCATCTTTAGCAACAATATACACATTTGCTTCCATCACTGTACTGAGCACGCGAGAAATTTCATCATATTCCACTTTCTCGGATTTTTGCAATAATTTATTAATTTTACGAGTACGTTCTAACATCGTTGTCATAATACTGCCTCCTACCCTTCATTAGGTTATATAACCTAGTTTATAATATAAAATGACTTAAATCTGGATTCACTACAATATGCGCTAATTTGGTCTTGACATAATCTTTATTGATTAAAACCAATTTTTCATTTATATCAGGTGCTTCAAACGCTAAATCTTCTAGTAATTTTTCCAAAATAGTATGCAAACGTCTAGCACCAATATTTTCAGTTTGAGCATTTACTTCAAAAGCAATTTCCGCTAACTCCTCAATAGCATCATCAGTAAATTGAATTTTTATATTTTCTGTTTCTAACAAGCTCATATACTGCTTAATTAAGGCATTTGCTGGTTCTGTTAATATTTGTTTTAAATCAGCTTTTGATAAATTCGTTAGCTCTACTCGAATAGGAAAGCGTCCCTGTAATTCAGGAATCAATTCGGAAGGCTTTGCCATATGAAAAGCTCCTGCAGCCATAAACAATATGTGATCCGTTTTTATAGGACCATGCTTGGTAACTACAGTAGATCCTTCTACAATAGGCAAAATATCGCGTTGTACACCTTCCCGTGATACATCGGGACCAGACGATTTTCCACGACCTACGATTTTATCAATTTCATCTAAGAAAATAATCCCGGAGTTTTCTGCTAAATCTAACGCGATGGCAGTCACTTCGTCCATGTCAATAAGCTTTTGCGCTTCTTCTTGAATAAAAATTTTACGAGCATTAGCAATTGTTACATTTCTCTTTTTTTGTTTTTTAGGCAAAAAACTTCCAAGCATATCTTGTATATTAATGCCCATTTCCTCAATGCCAGCACCAGAGAATGCTCCCATCATAGGATTTACAGAATCTTCTACTATTATCTCTATAAACTCATTTTCTAATTCACCATTATCTAATCGTTTTTTCCAATATTCCCGATTTAAAATTGGAGCCTCAACATTTTCGTCGATTACTTTATTTGATGCTACGTCGTTATTCGAAGTTGTGCCACCAAATAATATTTCAAAAGGGTTACGTGGTGTTTCTTTTTTAGCAGATGGCACAAAAAACTCCAATATACGTTCTTCTGCAAACTGATGTGCTTTTTCTGTTACTTCTAGCATTTTTGCATGCTTAACCATACGAATAGCTGTTTCTACCAGGTCGCGAACCATTGATTCAACATCACGGCCTACATAGCCAACTTCAGTAAATTTCGTGGCTTCCACCTTTACAAAGGGTGCATTGACTAACTTAGCCAAACGCCTCGCAATTTCAGTTTTGCCTACACCAGTCGGTCCAATCATCAAGATATTTTTAGGGACAATTTCATCTTGCAAGTTTGCTGCTAATTGTTTACTACGCCAACGATTACGAAGTGCAACCGCCACTGATTTTTTTGCTTGTTGTTGTCCCACAATATATTTATCCAATTCTATTACAATCTGTTTAGGTGTCATCTCAATCATACTGTCACCCCTTTTTATAACTCTTCAACTGTAATATTACCATTTGTATATACACAAATACTTGCTGCAGTTTGAAGCGCTTCTCGAGCAATTTCAGAAGCAGATAAATTAGAGTGTTTTACTAAAGCCCGAGCCGCTGCTAAGGCATAAGGACCACCTGAACCTATAGACATAACATCGTCGTCTGGCTCAATTACCTCACCATTTCCTGATATGATTAACATATGATCTGCATCTGTAACAATAAGTAATGCTTCCAAGCGACGCAATACTCTGTCTACACGCCACTCTTTAGCTAATTCAACAGCAGCTCGCATTAAATTACCATTGAACTCTTCCAACTTTACTTCAAATTTTCCAAATAAGGTAAATGCATCAGCCACAGATCCGGCAAAGCCAGCTAACACTTGACCATGATATAAACGTCGAACCTTTTTAGCGTTATGTTTCATTATCGTATTACCACCAAAAGTAACTTGACCATCACCAGCGATTGCCGTTTTCCCTTGTTTTTTTACAGCAACAATGGTTGTCGCGTGAAACATAAATACCGCCTCCTATGCACCATATATATGCATTATGATAGACTGTTTTTAATTTTTCTTTCGCTACATGAGTAAAAAGAACCTCCTCAACACTTTGTAATTTAGCAAAATCGAAAATCCCTCGATATCTGCCTAATAATTCATTACAGAGTGCTGTGAGGCATTCTTTTCAATCTTCAAATATAAGATAATAGTGTAATTGTCGAAATAACAATTATATGCTTCTAAAATATGTCGAAGTATGAAACACTACTAAGACTGGCTCTCTCGTCTGTCAAGCTATGTAGGAAAATTTATTAATTCATACTAGCACAATAACATTAATTATGCAAGATTATTGTATAATTCTTCTTTAAATTTATCAATAGCATTTAATGAGCGTTGAGCAATTAAATGATTTTTTATTTTTTTATCTCGTATTCTTTCCTCCCACGGTGGTAATAGCCCAAAATTTATATTCATAGGTTGAAAATGTTCTACCTCGGCATTCGTAATATAGTGGCACAAAGCTCCATGGGCTGTTTCCTTCGGAAATACTACAGGCCCAAGTCCTGATAATAAACGACTTGCATTAAGTCCTGCTACTAATCCGGAAGCAGCGGACTCCACATATCCCTCCACACCTGTAATTTGTCCTGCAAAGAATATGTTGGAGTTTGTAATCATTTGCAGCGTAGTAGATAGAATTTTAGGTGAATTGATAAATGTATTGCGATGCATAACACCTAAGCGAACAAAGTCTGCTTTTTCTAAGCCAGGTATCAATCGGAAGACTCGCTCCTGTTCAGGCCATTTTAAATGTGTTTGAAATCCAACAATATTATACAAAGTAGCAGCAAAATTATCCTGACGTAATTGTATTACCGCGTAAGGTCTTTCCCCGGTAGTTGGATTTTCTAACCCAACTGGCTTCAATGGCCCAAAACGTAAAGTATCAATACCGCGACTCGCCATTTCTTCTACCGGCATACACCCTTCAAAAAAGATTGCTTTCTCAAAATTTTTGACAGGAGCAGTTTCTGCATGAGTCAACTCATGCCAGAAAAGTTCATATTCAGCTTTAGTCATAGGACAATTTAAATAGTCATCATCCCCTTTACCATAACGAGAGGCGCGATATATTTTACTCATATCAAGAGAATCTCCTAATACGATCGGAGCTGCGGCATCGTAAAAGTACAAATATTCATTACCTGTTATTTTTCCGATAGCTTCTGATAAGTTTGGAGATGTTAAAGGCCCACTGGCGATAATTAGTAATTGTTCTTGAGGAATGTCAGTCACTTCACCACTTACAATTGTTACTTTTGGATGGCTTACAAGAGCATCTGTTACATATTTACTAAACGAATCACGATCGACGGCTAAAGCTCCACCCGCTGGTACTTTACTTGCATCCGCCGCTTTCAAGATTAAAGAGTTCATTTTTCGCATTTCTTCCTTTAGTAATCCAACAGCATTTTCAATTGCAGCCCCTCGTAATGAATTACTGCATACTAACTCTGCAAATTGATCCGTATGATGAGCCGGCGGCATAACATGGGGTCTCATTTCATGCAGTTCCACATCATATCCCGCCTCCGCAACTTGCCAAGCTGCTTCACTGCCAGCTAAGCCAGCTCCGATAATAGTTACTTTAGACACGATTGTTCCTCCGATTATATCATTTATTCTGATTTAGTTTTCTTAGTTAGCGTCGTACCTTTAGATTTTCTTGAAGTTGTTTTACTTTTTTTGGCATCTTTTGTTTTTTTTGTGCTATCATTCGCTTTTTTATCAATATCATTTTGACGCGTTTGGCAAGATTCATTGCTGCATATGATATTAAATTTACCACTTTTTAAATTATGCCGTAACATAAAGGCACCACAAGTCTGACAATTTTCTTTTAAAGGTATATCCCATGTCATAAAGTCACAGGCAGGATAATTCTTACATCCATAAAAGGTTTTACTGCGTTTTGTTCGCCGTTCAACAATACTTCCAGCGCATTTGGGGCATTGTACTCCTGTTTCTTTTAAAATAGGCTTTGTATTACGGCACTCTGGGAAACCAGGACACGCTAAGAAATCACCATAACGGCCATGTTTTACCACCATTAATCTACCACAATTCTCACATGGTACATCGGATACTTCCACAGGAAGTTCAACATGACCAATTTCTTTTTCTGCTTGTTCTAAGTCTACAGCAAACCAAGCATAGAACTCTCGTAATAAATCAATGCGTGAACCTTTGCCATCGGCAATTTCATCAAGACTATTTTCCATTTTAGCTGTAAACTTAACATCTACGATTGCTTTAAAATATTGTTTTAACAAATCAAGAACTACAAAGCCTAATTCTGTTGGTTGAAATTTTTTCTCTACTTTAATTACATAACCTCGTGCTAATATGGTTTCAACAATTGGTGAATAGGTACTTGGGCGACCAATACCTTTTTCTTCTAGTACTTTTACTAAGCTGGAATCTGTATATCTAGGCGGTGGTTCTGTAAAATGCTGCTTAGGAGTAATCTTATTAACCTTTAATTTCTCTCCAATCGTCAAGTTAGGCAATGTAATATCTTTCTCTTTTTCTTCCCCATCTTTACTTTCTGTATATACGGCCATAAAACCAGGAAACTTAACCGTCGAACCTGTTGCTCGTAAAGAAAAACGGCTAGCGGCAATATCTACGGTTAACGTATCATATATTGCTGGTGCCATTTGACTGGCAATGAATCGTTCCCAAATTAAAGTATATAATCGCGACTGATCTCGTGAAAGATACTTGACTAACTTTTCTGGAGGAAATTCTAAACTAGTAGGACGAATGGCTTCATGTGCATCTTGGGATTTTTTCGAAGAATATACTGGGCTCTTTTCAGGTAAGTAGCTTTCTCCATATGTTGCTGCAATGTACTTAACGGCTTCTTGTTGAGCTGACTCAGCTAAACGCACCGAATCAGTACGCATATAAGTGATAAGTCCGACTGGACCTGAGCTACCAAGATCTAGCCCTTCATATAATTGTTGAGCCACCATCATTGTTTTGCGAGAAGTAAAGCCCAATTTGCGTGATGCCTCTTGCTGTAAACTGCTGGTAATAAAGGGTGCAGCAGGATTACGCCGCCTTTCTCGCCGCTTCACGTCCGCTACCGTAAATTCAGCCTTTTCTAATTCTTCTTGTATACTTTGAGCTTGCTCTTCGTTATCAATTTTAGCCTTATGATCGTCAATTAAAATAAGCTGGGCGTCAAATAATGCCGTTTTGGGCATTCCCCGCAACTTTGCAACCACTGTCCAATATTCTTCTGAGACAAACGCTTGGATTTCTTTTTCCCTATCACAGATAATTCCTACAGCTGTAGACTGCACTCGTCCTGCGCTAAGACCTTTTCTTACCTTCCTCCACAGCAGAGGGCTTAATTGATAACCAACAATTCGGTCTAATAACCGCCTGGCTTGCTGCGCATCAACCCTCTCCATATTAATAGGCCGAGGTTTTTTTACAGCATTTTGAATTGTAGTTTTTGTAATTTCATTAAACTCAATTCGACAGGCCTTATCTTGAGGAATATTTAATATATGTGACAAATGCCAAGCAATCGCTTCTCCTTCCCTATCAGGGTCAGATGCCAAATAAACAATATCTGCTGCCTTAGCAGCATTTTTAAGACTTTTTATAAGATCGCCTTTGCCACGAATATTAATATATTTAGGCGCAAAATTGTTCTCTACATCTACACCAAATTGGCTCTTAGGCAAATCCCTTAAATGTCCCATAGAAGCCTTAACTGTGTAGTTTTTTCCAAGAAACTTCTCAATCGTTTTTGCTTTTGCTGGAGATTCAACTATAACTAATGCTTTGCTCACTTAACTCCCTCCTTAGCGCAGCGCAAATAGCGTTTCCCGCTATTCTCTGTCACTAAACCACGTAATTCAAACTGAAGTAATATATATGTAATTACTGCGGTACTCAGCTTTGTTTTCATGACAATGTCTTCAATCCCTAAAGAATTTTCATATGTAAGAATATCATAAACCATTGCTTCCTCGCTAGTAAGGTCGATTCTTTGAGTCTCTTTCTCTTTAACGACAATGTCATATTCCTCCAATATGTCAACAGCACTATCAATCAGTTTAGCACCCTGTTTTACAAGTCGATGTGTCCCTTTGCTAGATGGTGAAAAAATACTACCAGGCACAGCAAAGACATCACGTCCTTCTTCCAAGGCAAAATCAGCTGTAATTAATGCTCCGCTTCTTTCTGCAGCTTCCACCACTACCACCCCACGGGACAAGCCATTAATAATTCTGTTGCGCGCTGGAAAATGACCAGGATGTGCCATAGTACCAGGAGCATATTCAGAAACTACAGCACCACTCTCTGCAATTTGATTTATCAATTTACCATTTTCCGGTGGATAGTTAATATCCACTCCACAGCCAAGAACTGCTATTGTATATCCATCTTTCAATAATGCGCCCTGATGAGCAGCTGTATCGATACCCCGGGCAGCACCACTCACTACCCATACTCCAGCTTCATTAAGCTCTGATGCTAGTAACTGTGCAACATTTTTCCCATAGGAAGTAGCCTTCCTCGCCCCGACAATTGCAATAAGATGATCAGTAATTGGCAATGCACCACGATAAAACAAAACTTGAGGAGCATTATAAGTATTTAAAAGCAACTTAGGATATTCGGAATCGTTATGAGAACAAATACGAATTCCTTTTCTTTCCCAATCACATGCTAATGTATATATATCTATTTTTTCCCGATGTATGAGTAATTTATTATAGATTGTTTCATCTAAATGCCCACATAAAAATAAATCACGCTTATTGGCCAGCCAAGCCTGCTGAGCGCTACCAAAAAAAGAAACCAATCCTTTAAGACGTACGTTACCAATTCCAGCTACCATCTGTAATGCTGCTAAGTATATTTTTTCCATTTTTCCTCCAACATGATCATATTTACCTAATCATATATTTATTCAGGAAAATCAGTATAAAATAATGGTAATTATAGCACACTTCCACAATACACACCAACAAAAAATGTCAATTTGAAAAACTCTAACACATATATCAACAATTCCTTCTCATTTCAGCTTGAGAATAAATGTAATCAGCTATAGTCACAGCAGCTTGAGGTCGTCCCATTTTCAAAGAATTTTGTCGTAATCTTATTAATTCGTCAGGCTGCTCTATAAACAACTTTTCTATGATTAGCTGTATATCGAATAAAGAGTCTGCCCTCAAAGCTACTTGCTGCTCAATTAAATAATTTGTATTTGCTTCTTCTTGTCCTGGTATAGGTCGATAAATGAGCATCGGTATGCCTGCACATAATGTTTCTGCACACGTTATTCCTCCTGGCTTCGAAATGATTAGATCTGCAATTGCCATTAATTCATTAACATAATCAACATATCCTAAAACTTGTACCTTATTGCGCAGCTTAGGCTGTAAATTCATCACTTTCTGGTACATCTTTTTATTTTTGCCTGCAACAACAATCATTTGTAATGGAATGCCAATATTTTCACAACATTGAACAATTTTATCCATGGGCAGAAGTCCTGCTCCACCACCCATAATAAGAATTGTTTTTATCTCACTACAAAACTGTAAATTCTGCATTACTTTTTCTTTATCAGATACTCGTGAGAATTTTTCACCAACAGGAATTCCCATAACCTTTATACCATTACCATTTATTCCGTGGTCAAATAAGAATTTGCCCATTTTTTCATTGGCAATAACATAATGTTGAATTTCAGGATAAACCCACAAGCGGTGTACAACAAAATCTGTAACTACACCAACTACCGGAATGGCAATTTTCTTATCTTTTAATAAAGAAGAGATAAGCCCAGCAGGAGTGGCATGAGTGCATACAATA
Organism: Pelosinus baikalensis; assembly: GCF_020819555.1. Lineage (NCBI taxonomy): Bacteria > Bacillati > Bacillota > Negativicutes > Selenomonadales > Sporomusaceae > Pelosinus > Pelosinus baikalensis. The sequence continues at coordinate 4,036 of NZ_JAJHJB010000006.1, read as the reverse complement.
ATATCTGGATTATACCCTAAAATGTATTGTTCCATTCTTTTAGCCAAATAGCGACTAATGATCTGACGACCTACTAATGCAAGCGGACTTTCATTTCCCCAGCCATAGGCCATCCCATACATTTTAGGAAATAATTCTAATACTTTGAAATAAATAGTTAAAATATTTTTACCAACAAATATATTAAAAAAATCAAATACATTTACCAGTTTGGTTTCAACGTGATCATATTGTCGACACATTGCTTCAGCAACTGATTGGGCTGCTTTTATATGGCCTGCCCCTATTGGAGCGCTAATAAATAACACTTTGCATGATTTAGCCAACTTTCGTTAGCCTCCTATCTTATCGTTATAAAAAGTCTAACTTCATTTTTTTATATAATATGACATCATCATTGGCATTCATTGTTTGCAATAGATCTTTAGAAGTTAACCCTTGATATACAGGAAGATCATAAGCAATCTCTTGCAACGGTATAAGAACAAAGGATCTCTCATGTAAGCGAGGGTGAGGTAATTGCAGCACCTCATCCTTGATAATATGACCATGATAAACAAGAATATCAATATCTATATTTCTAGGACCCCAACGCTGCTTACGGATCCTGCCTAATTGATATTCTGCATGTAGACATTCTGTTAATAACTCATGGGGATTTAACATAGTATTAATACTAATAACTAAGTTAAAAAAGTTAGGTTGATTCACAAAACCAACAGGTTTTGTTTCATATAAGGATGATATTTTATTAATAGTAATTTTACTCTGCTTATTTAATTCGCAAATCGCCGACTTTATATTACTTTCGCGGTCTCCCATATTAGAACCTAATCCAAGTATAATCATTACCTTATTTACTCCGGCTTATTTCTACCTGAACAAAATTTAGCGGTCCAGGGATGGGTACAGCAGGCTTGCGAATTCTTATAGTAACATCCGTAGCAATGCTTGTCTTTAAAATTAATTCTGCAATATGTCCGCCAACTGCTTCTAATAGTTGGAATCTTTGATTCTCCATAACGTCTTTGATTTGAGAATAAATCATCGTATAGTCAATTGTATCAGTGAGCTTATCCGTTTTAGCTGCCTCACTTAGATCCGCATGTATTTGGACATCCACATAGAAACGCTGCCCTTGTTCACGTTCATATTCATAAACCCCATGAAACCCATAAAACACCATATTTTCTAATAGTATTGTATCCTTCATCATATATCACTCCTCATCGCATCTGTCATTTTTGCTATTCTAGCCATTGCTTGTACATTGTGTACACGAACAATATTACTGCCCTTCATTATTCCAATAGACACGGTAGCGCCTGTCCCTTCTACCCGTTCTTCTACTGGCAGGCCTAACACTTCACCAATAAATCTTTTATTGGAAGTACCTAGTAATATAGGACAGCCTAATGATCTTAACTCATCTAAACGAGACATTACTATCAAATTTTGTTCCGGCGTCTTCCCAAATCCAATACCCGGATCAATAATAATGTTGTTAGGATCAATGCCTGCTTGAATGCCTATAGAGATACTCTTTTGTAAAAAATTATATATTTCTGACATAATGTCTTGCTGATAATGTGTAGTATCTTGATTATGCATGATAATAATAGGCACATTGTACCCAGCTACTACCTTCGCCATATTATGATCTTGCTGCAGTCCCCATATATCATTGATCATATGAGCCCCCAATTTTAACGCCTCCAGCGCAACGCTGGATTTATATGTATCCACCGAAACAGGCACTGTAGATATCGATAAGACTCGTTCTAATAAGGGACCCAATCGATTCATTTCTTCTTCAGCTGATATTTTTTCAGCTCCAAAGTAGGGTCTGGTAGATTCAGCACCAATATCAATAATATCGGCACCACACTGTATCATCTCTTCAACATGATACAGAGCTTTTTCGATGGTATTATATTTACCGCCATCTGAGAAAGAGTCTGGTGTAACATTTAAAATCCCCATTATTAAAGTGCGCCTTGGCATAATCTTTAGCGAATGATGCTGCCAATAATATGAGCGTTGCGGAAAACTCTCAATATTATTTAAAGTTCTCTCAATAGCCTCTGCAATTGTAGGTAATCCCCATGGTTCTATCTTCAATTGGGCAATAGCCATTTGAAATTGTTTTATTGTTGCACACAACAAAACATCTGCATATGCAGTACCAAGATCCATTGTACTTCTCCCTACAGCGACCTCTCCACCGTTAACGAAAAATGCTTGTTTTAAAAGATTAGCATTTTTCGTTGAAATGTTTTCTAATTTTACTACCCTAAATACAACTTTATCATCCATATCCGGAATGCTAGTCTTATCATAATTTACCCTAGCTAATTCCATCTCAGCCTGCTTTAGATTATCTATTCCTAAAACACGTACATTAAAAGTCATTTTTTCCTCCTTTGCACCCCGACATATCCCTTATTGTACCACAGCTACGACTTTTTTTATGAATACTTTTTAGTCAATTCTATTGTATAACACAATCGAATTGACTTTTAGCAAATCCAATTTATAAAAAATAAAGAAAGACTTGAGTAAAACTGAAGTCTTTCCTTATTTTGTCATACTATATGTTCAATTGCTTCAAAAGCCTCAACTAATTCCCGATTAGTAATAAACTCAATGCGTTCTACTTTGTTATTCTTATAAATGAACTCAAGAGATTTATTTTCTTTCACAACTTTCAATAATAATGTATAAGATATTACCAACCATCGAAATTTTGTCATAACCGCATATTTATATATAATGTATATATTTTTATTCGTTATAACCAAAATCCCTTTTTTACTTTCCCCATATTTTATAGGAAAGACATTGGTAATTTGATCGCCTATCCATAATTTCATTGGCAAGCCTTCAATATCTTTTCGCATTTGTATATTCAACTTACCAAACATGGGAAATAATTCTTTTAAAGAAGGATTATTATTAAATTCACCGGGAATGATACTAACGCTTGCTTGACCTTTTACAAAAGCAATATGTAAGTTTACAATATCTTCTCTTTTAGCCTTATAGATAATAAGACTTGGCATATTATCCACAGCTAAGCGAACGGCAAAGGCACTCCTCACTAGTATCTTTTCTAAAACTTTTATTAGATTCATTCTATCTGCTGTATACTTCAATATAATACTATAATATTCATTATCCATATGTTGTAGTAGTAAGGTATCATCCCTCATGTAAATCTCATTCTTTATCTTTTGCTCTTGGTCAACATTCTTTGATAACGTCTTTTCTTTTATAACTTCATGTTGAGCAACCTCTAAAGCTATCTTGTCATTTAGTGAAGATTTTTTTCCACAAAAGGGACAGAATTTCATCATATGATTTTGCGGCAACTCTTCACCACAAAAAGGACAATATTTAAAGCCACTATACGTCATCCTCTGCCACCCCGCTTATATAAAAAATCCATCTTTTACTATCGATTTTACTATTATTGTACAATAATAGTAAAAAGACCGCAATCAGAACTTAAGCCCTTTATCATTCTAAAATCCTTAATAATTGGAAAACACCATTCACTTGCGTGAATGGTGTTTTCATTAAACTGGCTCCTTGAGTAGGACTCGAACCTACGACCGATCGGTTAACAGCCGATTGCTCTACCAACTGAGCTATCAAGGAATAAACTGGCAACTATCTATCCTCCCAGGCCGTTTCCAGCCAAGTACTTTCGACGTATAAGGGCTTAACTACTGTGTTCGGTATGGGAACAGGTGGAACCCCTTAGCTATCGCCACCAGATATTATAGAGGTAAACATCTCAAAGAGTATGCTCCCTCAAAACTTCACAGAAGAAAGATTCATGCTAGGTACGTATCAGTCACTTGAAAAGTAAAGATACATATTTGATACTTCCTAGTTCCGCTCACGCTTCACTACGGAAGTAAGCGACTTACTCAAAAGCTTTTGCTCGCTATCGCTCACAAGCTTTTGGTGCGCTGCTTAAGTCAAGCCCTCGTCCTATTAGTACCAGTCAGCTGAATCCATTGCTGGACTT
>NZ_JAJHJB010000069.1:0-11218 GCF_020819555.1 Pelosinus baikalensis | reverse complement strand
TGACGTAATATGTTTTATTATGGGAATTTTCTAGTTGACGTAACACAAGTATATTGTGTTACGTTATACTATGAATAAATGACGTCTGAAAATCGCGCAAAATGGAGGAGCAGCCTCCTTTTTGTGCGATCTTTTGTTCTATTACCATTTACTATTTATGGATTTTTGTGACTACACAACTTCCCATACTATTTAACTCCATTTTTGCCGTATGATAATTCATAAGAGTGCTGCGATGGCCCACGCTTATAATGGCTGCACTTGACATAGTACTAACGATCATTTTATACATAGCTTGCTCTGTACCCTCATCTAAAGCAGATGTAGCTTCATCTAAAAACAGCCAATTTGGTTTTTGCAATAGCACTCTGGCAAAAGCAACCCTTTGCTGTTCTCCTAAGGAAAGAGTATGACCCCAATCAGCTACGATATGTAATTTATCTGTTAAATGGGCTAGCTTACACATGACTAGAATCTCTCGCATCACTTTATCCTTGTCTTCCTTGACGATATCTGGATAGACTAGAGTCTCCCGTAAAGAACTGCAAGGCAGATACGACTTTTGAGGAAGAAACATTACTTTTTGTTTATCAGGCACTATGATCTTGCCAGAAGCATAGGGCCAAATACCAGCAAAAGTACGTAATAATGTACTTTTCCCGCAGCCTGATTCTCCCATAATTAATAATTTGTCAGCGGGTTTTATGGATAAGGATAAGTCTTTTATTAGAAGAGACCCATCTGGTAAGAATATCTGAAGATTGCATGCAGAGTATACAGCGGAGTTTTCCCGGGAAATATTTAATTTGTACGCTCTAGGCAATTGACCGCGAACCATTTCCATACTTACTAAGAAATTATTAAGACGATTGACGACTGCCCGCCACTGGGCAAGAAGTGTAAAGCTATCGACAACAAAGGAGAATCCTGTTTGTACATGTCGATAGGCATCTACAATCTGAAACATTTGCCCTAAATGAATCTGACTGGTAAAGTAACGCGGTGCTGCTGCAATTGAGGCAAAAATGGATGAAACTTGCGTATAGGAAGATGTTAACCAAGTTAGTGACCTGCGAACCTTCATAATCTTTTGATAGGTAGCGATAATTTTGCCGAAACCTTGATGAAAACTCCATTTTTCTTGCCTTTCGCCGCCATATAAAGCAATACTTTCTGCATTTTCTCTTAATCTCATTAGGCTAAAACGAAAATCAGCTTCATAACGTTGCTGGTCAAAATCCAATTTAACCAAAGGACGCCCTGTCTTAACTGTCCAATAAGTCCCCCCCATTGCATATAACATAGCTACCCAGACCAAATAACCTTGTATAGGGATTTCATATCCAGCAATGGATAGGGTAATTATACCTGATAAATTCCACAAAATCACAATAAACGACAAAATAGTTACTAAATCTTGCAACAGATCTAAAGAGAGCCTAAGAGTAAGCCAAACAAACATCTCGATATCTTCGCTAATACGCTGATCAGGATTATCCATATCATGCTCTTGAGAAAGCTGTAATAAATAGTAGGTCTTGTGAGCCAGCCAATCGGATAAGTATCGTTCTGTCATCCATCGTCGCCATCCAATGTGAAGCATCATTCGCGTATAAATTTGATATCCTCGTATTACAACCAAACAAGCTGCCAATATACAATAATGGCCAATGGACTCCATAAATCCTTGATAATTATGACTTTGTATAACCTCATAAAAATTAACTTGCCAGGTATTGATTAAAACTAACATATATACAATTCCCAGATTCAAGGTAATAACGGTAAAGAGTAATCCCCAAGCAGACCACTTTTCCTCTGAAAACCAATAGGATCTGGCAATTTTCCAGCTAGTTAATAATAAGGCAGCTTTCCCTCTCCTCATATATTTCTATCACCTCCTTATTGTATATTCACTTAGTAGTAAGGCCATAACAAAAACTTAGATATTTTGCCACTTACCTAGGCAACAAACTTTCTTATGGCTTTTTTAGGGGAGATTCTTGATAATAATAATGAGCAGAAAAAAGACAAAAAAAAGCATATAGCTTGTGGGTATAGAACGTTAACCACAAAGGACACAGAGAATCAGAGAGCACGGAGGAGGATTTTCTAATTCCTATCTCTGTGCTCTCTGTTTTCTCTGTGTCCTTTGTGGTTTTTTTTACCTTTTATACATGAAATAGAAGACTCTTGCTTCTATGTTTTTAAATAAATACTCCAGATCCAATCGGCAACAATTAAAAAGGAGTGAAAGCATCTTTAAATAATGAGTCCAGGGATGAAACACCAAGGATTTTTTTGACTCTGGCAAAGAAATAACAAAAAAGATTTGCCGTACTTTGATTGGTCAGGGGCAATAATATGGCTGTTGCTTGTTTATATTGTTCAATTTCAGCTTCTGCATTGACATAGGGATATAACTCTAAGGCAGTTGCTGCATTTTTCACGAGTACACCACTAGGATTCGTACCATCAATCTCCATATTTTGCGTAAAAGAAAAGTTCGGCAAGTTCTTCTCCACCCATAATTCAAACTTTTTGTGCCCATCAAACAGTTGGCACTTTGCATGATGAGGCACACACATATCTTGTACCAAGTGAGCTGCAGCCCCTAAATAGAAAATGGAACTTTCGATACAACCTTGCCGTATATGTTTGATCGCCATAGAAAAAAACTGCTGATAATCACAAGCCGCATTGGAGAAATGCCAAAATCCGCGACGAGTAGTCGGATGTAGGAAATGATGGATATTTTTCCAGTTTAAATCAGCCCAGATTACTCCATTCTGAAGCTGTTGATAGTATGCAGCGAGTAACATCGCCTCTTTTATAAACCCATTCTTCTGCAAAATCCCTAGGGCTTGATCATTGCAATATTGATGAGTAATACAGTAAGAAGAATCGATTTGCTGCCATGCTGGATTCTCCATAAAGGATAGGGTTCTCAAACTTGTTTCAACTACTGCTTTTAGCATTATTGAACACCCGCTTTCTGCCAAGATTCCAGGTCAGTAAGCCTTTTCCCGCGGTTTCCAACAAGATCATTTATTTTTTCAGCTATTTTTCTACCAGCATCATGGGGACTTAGTTCCCTACATTTATCTTGCATTTCTTTTAATACATTTGACTTTTCATTTAAAATGGCTGCAACCTTTATGGCAATATCATTTTCTTCTTTTACCCATAATGCAGATCCTTGGCAATGCAGATAGTTTGCATTTTCTTCTTCCTGCCCCGGTAATGGGTTAAGTAAAACCATGGGTAAATTCACGGCTAAAGCCTCGCTGCAGGTCAGCCCCCCGGGTTTCGTGATTAATAGATCTGCCCTCTTCATAAGCGAGGCTATGTGAGGTGAAAAAGGTAATACGGTAATTTCATTGTGCAATGCCGCGGCTAATACTCTTAGGTGTTGTTGGAGTTTTTCATTCTTTCCCGCCACAACTGTGATATGGATAGGCTTTGGCAGTTGTTCCAGCCTGCGCAATGTTGCATCCATGGACCCAAAACCTAAACCTCCGCCCATAACTAAAATTTCGGGAACTTGTTTTTTTATGCTCCTGTCAGCAGGCATAAAGCTTCGGTTAACGGGGATACCGCTAGCAGTGATCTGATTCCTCTGAATACCATATTTCTGCAGCTCATTCGCCATCATTTCATTCGCAATAAAATAGTGATCAACCCCGCTTGTAATCCACCAAGGATGCACCGCGAAATCGGTAATGATGCCTGCAAGAGTGAAATAGCTGCTCCTCTTATATCGCAGGGCAGAAGCCGCACCAAGAGGGAAAGGATGAGTGCAGATCACACCATGAGGACGATACTCAGCAATTAAACTGGCCATCATTTTTTGATTGGCTGCATTAATAAAATCTATCATTTTGCGAGTTTGTTGATTCTCTGTTATTCTATAAAGTCCTTTATATAGATTGGGTGCAACTTTTAAAATTCCATAATAGGATGATTTCATAAGATTCATCAACTCGATTTGCAGTCGATTTAATGTCGGATAACGAAATTGACCAACCTGTAAGAAATCAACAATTGTTACGCTGCAGGAATCATCTGCCTGCAGCTCCTCACTGATCGTCGAAGCTGCTTGCATATGTCCATTGCCAATTGACGCTGAAACGATGAGAATCTTTTTTGATTTCATAGTCCCACCTCTTAATATTATTTTGTATATATATTGACAATATCATAACCATAATAAAAAAAAATTAGGATTACATTAACATTTCGTTAATATTACCTTACTTTCAAAATAAAACTCTTCTAACCGCAAAGAATGCTACGGTTAGAATATCTATAATACTCCAACCACCCGTTAAAAGAATAAAACGGATTGAACCACAAAAAAGCAAAGGACACAAAGGGATATTTAATACCCTCCTATTTTTTCCACCTACAAGACTACTTTAAGACTACTTTCCATACTTATAAGAAAGCAGGCAGTTTCCTTCTGATGAGGAAACTGCCTGTTTTTCTATGACATTATTCATATCGCAAGGCTTCAATCGGATCAAGTAATGCTGCTTTGCGGGCAGGGTATATGCCAAAAAACAAACCAATGAATACGGAAAAGGCAAAGGCTGCCACAATGGCCAGACTAGAAATCACTGTCTTCCAGCCTGCAATGGATGAAATTCCATAGGATGCACCAATTCCTAGTACAATACCGAGTACTCCTCCAGTGACACTGATTACAATTGCTTCAATCAGAAATTGCAATAAGATATTTTGGTATCGCGCGCCTAGTGCTTTTCGGATGCCAATTTCCCGTGTCCTTTCCGTCACTGACACCAGCATGATATTCATAATACCAATACCGCCCACTAGAAGGGACAGCCCTGCAACAACGGCTAGCAATGAAGTAATCATACTGGTGGTTTCATCGGCAGCAGCCATGATCGCTACCATATTACGCACGGTAAAATCATCTGGGGTCGTTGCTGCTAATTTATGACGTGCCCTCAGCAGAGTTGTAATATCATCCTGAACCTGATAAATCACATCCGTACCAGTTGCCTGAACGTTGATGTTTTGAATGTACGTAATCCCCATTAAGCGTTCTTGTGCTGTCTTCAATGGAATGATAACCGTATCATCCTGATTGCCTCCAGCTGATTCCCCCTTGGCTTCTAATACACCAACTACCCGAAACGGTGCATTATTAATACGAATGGTTTGTCCAATTGCAGTCCCACCATTAAACAAGTTTTCTGCCACTGTCTTTCCCAGTACTGCCACCCTTGCTCGAGTTTCCACATCCTGATTTGTGAAGAAACTACCTTCTTCTATATTGTAATTACGAATCCCCTGAATATCAGGAGTTGTACCTTGAATACTTGTGGTCCAATTCTGATTGCCAAATACCACCTGATACGAACGAGTAACTGCTGGTGCTACCATATTAATCCCCGATATTTCTTGGGTTATCGCTAACGCGTCCTTCTCATTCAAGGTGATGCTGGATCCTGCGGCTTGCCTGGAACCGCCAGCATTAGAGGCACCAGGTGTTACCACCAGCAAGTTACTGCCGAGTCCGGCAATGGAGGTTGCTACTTTATCTTTGACCCCCATCCCAATGGATACCATTGCAATTACTGCACCAACACCAATGATGATACCCAGCATGGTAAGCATCGCTCTCAATTTATTCGCTTTAAGCCCCGCTAAGGCGATGGAAATACTTTCACTAAACACAAACTCACCTCACTTTCCATTCATCCCGTTCAATCAACCCATCGCGAACATAGACAACTCGCCCAGCATACTCGGCAATGTCTGGTTCATGGGTAACCAGAATGATGGTTCGTCCTTGGGAGTTTAACTCTGAAAAAATATTCATAACCTCATCACCAGACTTGGTATCAAGGTTACCCGTTGGTTCATCCGCCATAATAATCGTAGGGTCATTTACCAGCGCTCTGGCAATGGCAACACGTTGACGCTGACCGCCAGAAAGTTCATTAGGCTGATGATTCATCCGTGATTCAAGTCCGACCATTGCCAAAACCTGCTCTGCCCGTGCCAATCGTTCTTTTTTTTCAACTCCGGCATACACCATGGGCAGAGCCACGTTTTGCAATGTGGACATCCTGGGCAAAAGATTAAAGCTTTGGAATACAAAGCCTATTTTTTTGTTTCGGGTGATGGCAAGCTGATCATCATTGAGCGTTGCTACTTCTTGTCCATCCAACATATAAGAACCTGTTGTCGGTCTATCTAAGCATCCTAATATATTCATTAACGTTGATTTACCCGACCCAGATGGTCCCATGATTGCAGTAAATTCGCCAGGGCTTATGCTTAAGGTGATTCCAGCTAGGGCATTCACCCGTTCTCCGCCTAGTTGGTAAACTTTAGTAACTTCCGAAAGTAGAATTGACAAGATAAGCCCCTCCTTTACATGCCACCAGGACCGCCGCCAGGCCCTATACTACCCTTGGTAGAATTTGTCGTTTGCGTTTTAGCCGAAGATGCCACGATTTCATCGCCCTCAGATAATCCGCTCACAATCTCAATTTTACTATCACCTGTTATTCCAGTAGTAACAGATACATTCTGCGACACATTTTGTTTGACTACCACTACATATTGTCCATTATTATTGGATTTTACAGCAGCGAGCGGCACAACAAGTGTATTTTTACTTTCTGCCACATGAATAGAGACTCTAGCTGTCATAGTCGGTTTCAGCAAGTTTTCGGCAGCATCCACGTCGACTAAGACCTTATAGTACACTACATTAGACACAACAGTGGCTTTTTGTGAAACATTCGATACCACTCCGCTGAAAGTCTTTGTCGGATATGCATCTACTGTAAATGTCACCTTTTGCCCGACTTGTATTTTTCCAATATCCGATTCATCCACCTGAGTTTCAATCTGCATTTTTGACATATCAGCGATTGTCAGTAGTACCATCGGTGTTGATACCCCAGGTGCTACCGCTTGACCAGCAGGAGTTGGCTTACCAATAACCTGCCCATTGATCGGAGAGCGGATCACTGTATCGTTCAATTGAGATACCGCATCTTCGTAGGCTGCTTGGGCCACACTGTAATCACTGCGGCTCGTATCAAGAGCCTGAGTTGTTACCGCTCCAATCGCTTCTAATCGCTGGGTACGCTCATAGATACTCGTCGCATTGGATAAACGAGCCTGCGCCTGAGAGACTAGTGCCTGCAGATGCGTATCATCTAGCATCAACAGTACCTGACCCACTGATACGATATCATTTTCCTTAACCTTTACTTCTTTGATCAAACCTGTGATTTTAGAACTAACATCAACGAGATTAACCGGTGAGATTGTGCCCGTAGCAGAAACCATGGAAGAAATATCACCACGCTCTACTTGTACGGTTGGTCCCACCTGAACGGGAGTTGTTTTTCCTTTATAGATATAAATAGCACCACCAATTGCTGCTACAAAAATCAATCCAAGAATCCATATTTTATTTTGAAGAACTTTTTTCCATACCAAGGGCATACTCGTACCTCCTGCTTATCATTAACAGCTTTTAGGGCTGCACTCATTCCACGCCTGCTCCAATCGCTTTTTGCAATTTCGCTTTGTTTACACTGTAATCATATACAGCTTGCGTAGCGTTGGTTTCGGCTTGTGTAAGAGCCACTTGCGCATCAATAACATCTAAGTTGGTACCTACACCAGCATAGTATTTAGCTTGAGAAGCTTTAAGGTCTTCATTGGCTTTGCCTACCGCTACCTTTGAGGTTTCAATACGAGCCTCCGCTTCTTTCATACTTAAATATGCTTGACGAACTTCTAATTCAACTGCAGTACGAATTTGCTGATCACTGTGGTTGACTTTATCCACATTTGCTTGGGCTTCTTTTATTTTGGCATTGGTCACGCCACCGTCAAAAATATCCCAGCTGGCAGAAACTCCAACCGTCCAATTGCTCTTGTCGCCAGGAAATTTAGAACCGCTCCAGCCTTGTGTACCACTTGCTGACACAGTTGGTAATTTCCCGCTATCGGCAACTTTAATGCCTGCTTTTGCTGCATTTATCGTATCTTGAGACTGCACGATTTCTGGTCTCTTTTCTTTTGCCATTTGAATACTATCTTCCAAAGACATATCATATTGGACAAAAGCAAGATCATCTTTCATGGTATTCTGACTATCTAAAGGCAAGCCTATAATATTATTAAAAGTCGCAATGGATACATCATAAGTATTCTGCGCTTTTGTCAAATTCTGCTGTGCATTTGCCAATTCTACTTCTGAACGCAGTACGTCGGATTTGGCGATTGTTCCTACTTCATATTGAGCCTGAACATTTTTCAAATGCTCTGATAAATTATCAACAGTCTGTTGATTCACTGTTACTAGTTTATTATTTTGTAACACACTAAAATAAGCAGTCGTAGTATCTAACTTTACCTGCTCTTTCACTTTGGCTACACCAACTGTAGCGATATTCGCATTATATTTTGCCTGATCAATCAGTCCTTCTGTCCTTCCCCCAGTATATAGAGGCCAGCTTACACGAAGGGAGGTGTTAAAATTCTCATTAGAAGATGCTCCCTCTGCACCAGATCGATTATTACTATTGGACAAGGATAGATTCGGCATTTTACCAGCTTCATTTTCCTTTATACCCCAAACCGCTTTATCTTTATCAGCAATCGCCATCTTAATCGACGGATTATTTTGCAATGCCAAAGCAATACTATCATCCAGCGATAGCTCGGCCGCAGCAGTAAAAGGTATAGCGGTATTGAAAACCAGCAAGCCAGTTGCCAGTAAAACAGCAGGTTTCACGAAGGCTTTCTTTCTTGACATTTCTATGTGTCCTCCTTAAATTTGCTTCATATCAGTAGTCGGTGACTATTGAATTCATTCTACTGTTCCTTTTTTTGATTTTCTTTAGATTCCACTTGGTAAGTACTGTATGATAAACAAGAAAACGTTTTTTAACCACAGAGGCGCAGAGAATACAGAGAAAAGATAGAATAGGATAGAAACGTATAAATTCGGATGCTATATAAAAAAAGACACTTTTTCAAGTGTCTTTTCGCTGATTATAATGTTTCAATAGGAAGAGTAACATAGACTTGTGTGCCAATACCCACCTGGCTTTCCACCCATATTTTCCCTTCATGCTTTTCAACAATCCACTGTGCAATGGCTAATCCTAAACCGGCACCCCCATTCTTACGAGAACGAACTTTGTCACCTCGAAAAAAACGTTCAAAAATATAAGGCAAATCAGCTGGAAAAATTCCACATCCTGTATCCTTCACCTGGATTAAGACCTTACTAGAGTGTTTGCGGCAAATAATTTGGATGTTCCCCGCTTGAGATGTATATTTAATCGCATTATCTAATAAAATGACGAATAATTGGTGCAGTCGTTCTCGATCTGCTACCAACCAGATTGTATCACTGCATTTTACGTCTAAGAAAACACCTTGCATCTGAGCTAAGGGTTCAAACTGTTCTACAACCCTGTCAATGATTTCATTTAATAGTATAGGCACTGCTTCAATTTCCATCTGATTTGCATCTGCCCTCGCTAACGTAAAAAGAGTGGAAACCAATTTACTCATGCGGATGGTTTCTCGAATGACATTGGTAATGCGTATGGTTTCTAACTCAATGGTATGTTCAGGACGGCGCAATAAGAGTTCTGCATTACTTTTTATAACAGCAAGGGGAGTGCGCAGTTCATGAGAAGCATCAGCCACAAACTGCTGCTGTTTTTCCCATGCCGCTTGAATGGGCACTAAGGCACGACGAGCCAAATAATAACTGCCTAACACAATGGCTGTCATACCAATAAGCTGTCCAATGAAAATAATAAATAAAAATCGCCTTAGCATGGCTAACTCGGAATCAACTATGCTAATGGCTATGACATCTTTGACTTTAATAGGACGATCCTTAAACACTATGGTCTCATCCGTATAAAGATAGGGAGTCGATAAAATGCGATACACATGATAGTCTATTTTCTGTGTCTGCCATTTTTCGGTACTGGCTGTTTCAAGAAAATCCAGGACTTCGGATGGTAATCCTTCAATAGGATAGGTATGAAGATTGATAATCTTTCCCTCTATATCACGCAGCAAAATCAATATGCGGGATTCAAAAAAAATCAGGGGCGGTCCTCCATCCCTTGGACGAATGTTCGGAATTCGAAAAGCATTTACCCTGCGTTCCATAGATTCATCAATATCATCAAAAATCTGCCTAGCTACATATCCATATAAGGTTCCACCGAAAATAATAAAAATCACTAAAAATACTATGGAATTTACCAACGTCAGTCTTCGTAAGGTTTTCTGGAACATGATTACTTCTCCTTCATCATAAAACCTGCTCCACGAATCGTTTGTATTACGATTTGACTGCCTTGAGCCGTTAATTTCTTGCGAAGATAGTGAATATATAAATCCACAATTCCGATCGTGGTTTCTGACTCGAAGCCCCATATTCGATCAAAGATTTGTTCTCTTGTCAAGATGTGACCTTGATTTAAAATCAGGTATTCGAGTAATTCATACTCTTTACTCGTTAACTGCAGGGCATTTTTATCTACAAAGCCATCTCTTAATTTGGAATTCACAGAGATGTCGCCATACAAAAGCTCTCCCTCTTTCCCTCCCATGCCCGTACGTCTTAATAAAGCTTTCACTCTTGCTAATAACTCTGGAATGGCAAAAGGTTTCACCAAATAATCGTCTGCACCGCTATTTAAGCCGATTACTCGATCTTGTACGCTGTCCTTTGCCGTTAATAGCATAATTGGCATGGTAATACTTTTCGAACGCAGTGCTTTTACAATCTCTAAACCACTGACTTCTGGAAGCATAATATCAAGTATTAATAAGTCATGGACATTCTGCGATGCTAAATATAATCCTTCCTCGCCATTTCCTGTCTCATGAACCAAGTATTCTTCTTCTTTGAGCACAGCAACAACCACTTCCCGCAGCATCTGATCATCTTCTACAACTAAAATTCTCACTAGTGCCTCCCCTTACGACCTGCCTTTATTCATTACACATAGCTTATCCAAGTGAAAACGTATACATTCGGATCGAATTAGAAAAACGCTACACGTCCTTTAAAAAACCGATAAAACGAAAAGGAACCACAAAGACGCAAAGGACACAAAGGGTTTATATTTATTTTTTCGTGCACTCCTTTGCGTGCCGCGTTAGCGGCATTGTGCCTTTG
>NZ_JAJHJB010000068.1:0-12020 GCF_020819555.1 Pelosinus baikalensis | reverse complement strand
GTACGGTGGTGTGAGAGGTCGCTGGATAAAATAATTATTCAGCTCCTACTCGATTGACCTCCCCTACTGCGTAGTTTTTTTTTTTTTGAGACATCAAATATTTGTATTATGCTAGATTTTTCAATTAACAATATGTATTTTAGCAGGAGTTTTACATTCTATGTATAATATGTAAAATAATATCAAGATAATAGAGCGTTTTCCTAGAGAGACGATATCTGTTATAGACAACCTTCAGAGATGTGATAAGTGAAAAAAGGTAAATTAACTATAATTGAATTAGGCTAAAATGATGTTTTTATTGCGATTATGGGACTATTTTTAAAAATTTAAGTCTCAATTTTAATTTTCAACTATGACTGGAGGAAAAAAATCACCAAGGCGAATGCCTTGATCAATATAACCTCTCGGTTTCCGAGAGAGGAATTATAGTATGGGAGGAAAAATGAATATGAATCAGCAGATTGAACAAAAAGTAAAAAAACTCTTGGGTGAAGTCTTGGGAATAGAAGACCCACTCAATGAGATTAGGATGGATTCCGATCTAATTGATGATTTAGCCGCTGAGTCAATTGATTTTATTGATATCGGTTTTCGTTTGGAAAAGGATTTTAATCTCGGTAAAATTTCTATGAGTGATATTTTTACGCCGTACTTACGGGACGAAAGTTCACATGATGAAAACAAGAAGTTAAAAAATGAGAAACTTGAAGAATTAAAAAAATATGCTCATATAAAAGATGATTTACTTGATGAGATTGAACGAACAAAGAATTCTAGAGCGTTATTAAAAGTCAAAAATTTAGTTTATTTTGTAGATTGGAAACTATCAAATGGCTAAGGAAGGGCCGGTTGTTGTCACAGGTATTGGTATGGTAACTCCACTTGGATGTGATTATAACAAAGTGTGGAATTCACTAATAGAAGGAGAAAATGGTATTAGCCTTTTGAAAGGCTCTTACGAAGAGTTTGGAAAGTATAATATTTACCTTGCGGGCATAGCTTCAGACTTTTCCTTCGATGAGTTGAGAAATCTGGATAAACATCATAAGGCTAAACTTAAAAATTTAAATTTAGCGACTAAAATGCTTGTTTATTCAGGACTTAAAGCTCTAGAGGATGCCAATTTGCAGCCAGCTGAGGATACAATAAAATATAATATCGGTGCCATTGTCGCATGCGGAGCATCTCTTTCTGAACAATACGAAGGGATTCCAGTTGAGGAGAGAAACCCGAAATGGTTTCTTGAGTCATATCCAAATTTGATCCTTTCTTATCTTTCCATGGTCGCTTCGCTAAAAGGATATGGTAATACAATTGTATCTGCTTGTAATGGTGGCAATCAGGCCATTGGCGAAGGTTTTAAAAGAATTCAGCGTGGGGAAGAAAAGATCATATTGGTAGGTGGAGTAGATAATAAGTTATCTAGTTTACATGCTTCTGGTTTTAGTCGTCTAGGTATGACTACTCCAAACAATGATGTAAACCGTGCACTACGACCGTTTGATCAGAGTAGAAATGGTTTTGTGATTGGACAGGGGGCTTGTGTTCTAGTACTTGAATCCTTAGAACATGCAAAAAAGAGAGGTGTTGATATTAAAGGCAGGATTGTTGGATATGGATGTGCATTGGATGGCATTAGTATAACCGATTCATCTCGAGAAGGAAAAATTCGAGCAATGAAAATGGCTCTAAAGGATGCTGAACTTTCATCTGATGAGATTGGATATATCAACGCTCATGGGACTTCAACAAAGTCTAATGATAGTGAGGAAAGTATTGCTATCAAGGAGACTTTTGGCAAAAGAGCCTATTCCATTCCTATTAATAGTACCAAATCAATGCTTGGTCACACTTTTTCCGCTTGTGGTGCCATTGAAGCTTTCGTCTGTCTTAGAAGCCTTGCTGATCAAAAAGTCCATATAAATAGGAATTTTGAAAAGGGCGATTCAATTTGTAATCTTGACTATGTAAAAGACTCTGCCCGCGAAGCCAAAATGGACTATTGCATAAGTAACACGAGTGGTCTTGGCGGATATAATTCGTCTATCATTTTTGCGAAAGTTTAACGGTTAGGAGGCACTAATGAGCAAAAAAGTGGTTATAACAGGAATCGGGGTTTTAAGTTCACTAGGAATTAGCACTGAAGACCATCTTGCAGCGATAAAGGAAGGAAAGAGTGGTCTTAAAACTCCCCAAGACAAAACTTTCATGTGCAACTTTGGTCCTATACCAGATTATAATCCAGGTATTTTTATCAAAAACAAAAAAGCAATCAGATTTTTTAGTCAACAAACCATGAATGGGTGTTCTGCTGCGGAACTTGCCATTCGTGATGCACAATTGTCATTGGAAGAGATATGTAAAAACAGCCATAAGAATGCACTCATTATAGGCACTGGGATTACACAAGGGCTTAAACCATTGAGTGAAGCTATTGTATCTTGTACTAATACAGAGGGTATCATCGATTATGATAAGCTAGGCAATACTGGTTATCGTTTACTTCCTCCATTATGGATGCTGAGTCGATTACCCAATACTACAGCAGGGCAAATATCAATTCAGAATTCATTCCAAGGATTAAATTATAGTCTGGTAAATGGAATAAATAGCGGAATTGTTGCAATCGGTGAAGCATTTATTGCTATAAAAGATCAGAGGGCAATTCGAGTGGTTTGCGGTGGCAGTGAAGATGAAATTTTTGCAGATTATTTTTGCAGATTAAGTGAAGAAAGTTTAACTAGTGTAGCTGTTGATGCTTCTAGACCATTCTGCTCAGATAGTAAAGGTTTTTTATGTGGTGAGGGTTGTAGTATATGTATAGTGGAGGATGAAGACGAGGCAAAGGCTAGAGGTGCTAAAATTTATGGAGAGATTATCGGTTATAGCAATTACTATATACCTGACTTCAAGAAACTGAATAGTCTAAATGGTATTGCAAATTATTTCGAAAAGAGTATGCTAAAAGCTCTCGAAATGGCTAAAGTTTCCTATAACGATATTAACTTTATCCAAGCTAGTGCGTGTGGTAACCCTAAGTTAGATTTTGCAGAAGCTCTGGCTATCAAAAATATATTTGGAAAAAAACCATTTATAACGACGGCTCAGTCCTATGTTGGGAATACTCTTGCCGCATCTGGTGCCATTTCGGTGGCTTTTGCCAGCCTGGCGCTTCAGGCTAATATCATAGTGCCTCTCTTATACACTGATCATCTGTTCTTAGATAGTGAACTAAGCTATGTTAAGAACAAAGCAATTGAAAATGAAAGTAAATTTTGTTTAGTCAATTCATTTAGTTATTTGGGAGAGACTTGTAGTCTAATTATTAAAAAGAGGTAAAAGAAATGAGACGCGTAGTAGTAACAGGCATGGGAGCTGTAACCCCATTTGGTTTTGGTGTTGATTTACTATGGGACTGCCTTTTGAAAAATAAGAATGGCATTACAAAAATAAACGATAGGAATATTAGAGGAGAAATAGTTCAAATTGCAGGATGCTTGCCAGAAGCTGATATAAAGCAATTCTATAAAGACACCCCAGAGCTATGCAACCAGATTCCAGAAGATGATAGTATTAAAAGCTTTTTTGCTGCAGTACATGAAGCCCTAACGCAAGCAAATCTTGATCCGCGTAAAATGGAGTCCACAGATTGTATAGCAACCTGTATTGCGGACAGAAAAATGAGTTTTATTCAGTATATTGATCAATATGCACCACTGCTTAAAGAGGCAACTGACAATAATGGTTTTAATAATAATCAATATTATAGGTTACTTAAAATGGCGAAAATCGGCAAACATACACCCTTTGATGATTCAGATTCCATTAATCATTTTGTTGCCCGAAACTATCATATAACAGGTCCTCAATTAAGTATAGCGACAGCTTGTGCATCTGGAAACAATGCTATTGGTGAAGCTTTTTTAAAAATAAAGCATGGTTATGTTGATATAGCTATTGTAGGAGGAGCTTATAATTTTGATTTAAGTAGCATGATAGGATTTACCCGTCTAGAAGCACTCACGCGTAATCCTGATCCTGAAACGGCCTGTAGACCCTTTGACGCACAACGTGATGGTTTCGTTATGGGAAGTGGCTGCGGCATACTCATCCTTGAAAGCTTCGAGTCGGCAGAAACAAGAGCTGTCAATATGTTAGCAGAAGTCTTGGGATATGGATATTTTAGTGATGCATACCGTTCTACAGATCCAGATCCAGAAGCAAAATCCAGTACGGCTACCATAAAGGCTTGTCTTGAAATGGCAAAAATCAACCCTTCATATGTGGGGTATATCAATGCTCACGGTACGTCCACAAAAATGAATGATATGATCGAAACCATTGCTATAAAAAACACCTTTAAAGACTACGCTTATTCCATACCCATCTCATCCACAAAATCAATGATTGGTCATTCCATTATGGCAAGTGCAGCAATTGAAGGTATTGTTTGCATAAAGAGTATAAATGAAGGTGCTATTCATCCTACAAGAAATTGGCAAAAAGGCGATCCTAAACTAGATTTAGATTATGTACCCAATGAAGCCCGTAGTGCTAAGGTAGAGTATGCACTTTCCAATAGTTTTGGGTTCGGTGGACAAAATACGTCTATCTTATACGCAAATTTAAAATAAGCAGAAAGGGGGTTATGTACGATGGATAGTGTAAATAACTTTCAAGACTGGACTCAGAACACTTTCTTACATACCGATCAATATCCCCATTTAAGAAACAAGGTGCAAGGTTTTAGTCTCCAGGGAGAAACAGTGAGTTTAAAACTAAATATAGATTCCTCCTATCACATTTATCTAAAAGATCATGTTTTCGGAACCGATTGCTTTGTTCCTGCAACTATGATCATTGAACTGTTATTTGAAGCAGCATTATTTTATTGTGAGTATTATAGGAAGATAGATGTAAAAGAGCTAAAAGCAGTGGAACTTCTTGATTTTTCCATCTTGCGAGCGTTGGCTATGACACCAGGTGATTCCTTAGATATGGAGTTTTTATTTAAACAAATTACCAAAAGAGATAGTACTATTGAATTTAAGATTGAAATTATTTCAAACCGAGTCAATAAATTGAATGCCATTATCGGGACACGGCTTAATGTTACTTCCCAGGTGATACTTTCGACTGTTTCACCACAACCGCCTAAGCTTAGGATACCTGATCTTGCTTATACCTATTATCAGGTACCCAAAGATCAATATTACTCCGAAGATTTTCCATCATTGGGACCTTTGTTTCAAAGTTCATGTGCCCGTTTTGCTGTAAGTGAGGACAAGACTTGTTTTATTGGTGAATATGATTGCCTGGGCAAAGAAAAGAATTTTATTCTGGGGCAAGAATCAACCTTTGTAACCTCTCCTCTTGGTAATGACTCGTGTTTGCAATATGCAGTGTTTTTTTCCCGAATCATTAATCAGATTGGCAGACTTCCCATTGGGGGAAAAAAGTTACAGTTTTATAAAACACATCCTTTATCAGGAAAGGTCAAAGTATTTGTAGAATGTGTTTCGATTGATGACGATATGGTAAGTAATATTTATTCTATTGATTCAACAGGGATTATTTTTTGTGCCAATGAATTCGTCGTGAGAAAATCTCCATATCACAAATTAGTAGAACGTGAAGTCTTTGATAAGATGCTGAACAAGCATAAGACAAAACCTTTCAATTGGTAAAAGGGGCATAGTATGAAATCAAAAATTTTATATGTGTTTTTAGGCAATTCTATCGAAGGCTATGATTTACCTGCACATAAGTCAAGCGGGTATGCAGCTTTCTATTTAGTTGATCAAGATGTAATGCATAGTATGAATGGTTTTTCATGTATGGACACTGTGAAGTTTATCCATGTTGACGAGGCGGATTCAATACAAGAATTATTATCAGACCTTATACATATTCCCAATATTGTTATTTGTCCGTTGTTACATAATGTATCAACTAAAGATGCTGAAGTGGAACTAGATAATATTTTGGAAAAAGTATTTGTGTTTACTAAAATGATGTATTTGCCCACAATACGTCATAGAGAAAGTAAAATATGGTTTTTAGACACCAGTCCACTTTTGGCAAAAAGTGTTTTCAATCAATCTCCAAATATTATTTCATTACACTGTTTTAGTGCTGGATTAAAGACACTTTCAAAAGTGATGGCATTAGAATTAGCTAAAAAGAATATCAACGTAAATTTGATTCAAGTTAACGAGGAAAATTATCATTTAAAATTAGAATCCTTATTATTAGGATTCTCTAAAAACAATAGACTGTATTTAACTGCACAAGAATTATTAATCTGAGAGGAAAATAGGGATGGATAAGAAGATTGCCTTAATAACAGGAGGAAATAGGGGGATCGGTGCATCAATAAGCAAAAAACTAGCTTCAGACGGCTATTATGTATGCATTAACTGCCGGAATAAACACAGTGGAATTTCTTTATTGGAAGATATTTTGAGCTGCGGTGGGGAAGGAGAAATTGTAGAGTTTGATGTTGCTGTAGGTGAACAACTCAATGAAGCCTTACGAACTTTCAAGTTTAAACAATTAGATGTACTTGTTAATAATGCTGGTATATTAAAAGATAATTTAATTTATCAAATTGGGGTAGATGATTGGAAGCAAGTTCTCAAAACAAATTATTTTGGGGCTTTAGCTGTTCACAACGCCTTTTGGGAGAAGCTAAAAGCTGCAAAATCTGCCACCGTTATTAATCTATGTAGTATATCTGGCATTAGACCACGTAAAGGTCAACTGGCTTATGCCGTTTCCAAAGCAATGCTTATCGAATGGACAAAGCAAATGAGCAGTGGTGAACACCGAGATCGCATCCAATATTACTCCATTTCGCCTGGTCCTGTAACAACAGAGTTGATTAAACAATCCTCATGGTATAAAGACTCTAAATCATTCCAGAGAATCCCATTGGGGAGGTATGCAGAGCCAGATGAAATTGCTACATTTATCGCATTCTTAGCTTCTCATAACCATGTCTTAAAAAATGGCTCAAATATTATCATGGATGGCGGTTTTACTCAAACCATCAAAGAACAATAGAGCGAAAAGGTGATGGTGAAAAATGAGAACTCATTTCATACAAAAATTTAAAGAAAATGATAAAAGAATAATCAGTTATTATATTGGTGGTAATCTATCTTCTAATCAATGTCTTTTGTTTCTTAATGGTTTATATACTGGTCATACAGCTTGGATAAAACAACAACGATATCCCTATTTTCGGGATAATTACAAATTACTATTTATTGACTATCATGGTGTGGGGGACTCGGTCGAAAAGAGGGAAGAAGAATTTAAGTTTGACGATATAGTGGATGATATAAAAACAATTCTAGATGAAGAAGTTTCTGATAAGCTGTATGTTATTGGCTATTCAGTAGGAGGTATGTTGGCTCTTTGGCTTTCATATAAATTTCAAGATTCGGTTAATGGTTTGATATTATTAAATTCTGGATCTAAAACAAGTATCTATGCTAATAAAATGATTCGCGGTTTATTGACGCTGATTGAGGACGGGGCAAATTTAAAAAGTATATTTATGCTGATTTATCCCTGGTTTCATTCACAAGAATATCTTGAAAATATGGACATGGATAATTTTGTGCTCCAAAAGTATGCAGAATACAATGGGAATAGTAAGTCATTCAGATTGTTAATAAAGGCTATTGTAAACCGTCCGGATTTATCAGTTATTTTAGATAATATTTTGATTCCGACCTTTGTCCTAAGTAGTGAACATGATATTATCTTTCCATTACCATATCAACAAGAAATTCAAGCAAAAATAAAAAATTGCAAGCATGAATTGTTATTGAATTCCAGCCATGCTTCCTATATCGAAAACCATGGTGAAGTGAACCGCTTTATAGAACGCGCACTTAAAGATATGACTAATAGATAGTGGAACATGAAAAGAAAAATATTTATTTAAGGGGGAGTTTAAATGAATGTGCAAAATGAAATGGAAATGAAAGCATTTTTAGATGATTTTGCTAAGAAAAGTTATACTGAAATATTTAACATACGTTCACGTTTAGAACAAAGTGAGTGGGAAAGAAAGGCACTCACTAATCTTAGAGAAACGATTTTTCAAAATAAAAACAAGTACCCCAATACTAAAAATGTCTTATATATACATATCCCCTTTTGTGTGACTAGATGCGATTATTGTCCTTACTATACACACCCCTATAATCCAATGTTGGTTTCCGAATATCTTAATGCCTTAGAAAAAGAAATACTGTCAATTAAAGATACTCCATTTATTAAATCAACCGTATTCAGTTCTTTGTATTTTGGGGGTGGTACTCCTTCTCTTCTCAGTGTTGATCACATTAAGAGACTTTCTGAAGTTATTTTCAATAATTTTTCATTTGATATTGGTGCAGAGCTTTCTTTTGAATCAAATCCCTCAACACTCACTGAAGAGAAGATAAAAACGTTGAGGAATTGTGGTTTTAACCGGGTTAGTTTGGGAATTCAAACCTTTAATGATCAGTTATTGAAAGAAATGAGCTGTGCTCATACTTCAGAAAAAGCCAGAAGTGTTATTAACTTACTATTTGAATATGGTTTTATAGTCAATACAGATATGATCTATGGGTTAATTGGGCAAACCGAGAATGATCTCGAAAGGGATTTACATGAGCTGTGTCAATGTAAGGCACCCCATCAAGTAACTTTATTTCCATTGAGAATTGCTGAACATACTCCTTTAGGCGAAGAACTTCAAAAAAAAGAAGGAATAACGATTCAATCTCATTTTAACAGATTATTAGAGTATGATAGTTTAGCTGAAAAGATATTATTGGCCAACCAATTTTCAAGGGAAGAATCTCCAGTTTTTTATTATAAAGAGGGGTCTATACCTCATAAATACAGTTCTACTGAAACAAGAATAGTTGGATTAGGTGCTGGTGCTGGCACTTTGCTTGATGAGGGAGAGGGATGTAATTATTACGATGTTAGAGAGTACATTAGTGCAGTTAATGAGAATCGTTCTCCTGCTTTAAGTGGCATAAGGTTGACTCAACAGCAGGCTTACGAACGATTTGTTTTATATAGGATTTTATATATGAATCGATCTTCATCTGATTTCAGGGAGAATTTAGAAAAAGGGTTTTACGAATATTATAATACTTCTTTATCAAATAAAATACATTTAAAAGTTTTAAGTGATATGGAGAGAATGAAATTTATAAAAACAACAAATGAAGAGATTATTTTTACAGACAGATTATGGAGAGTCTTAAATAAAGTAAAAATTGGAATGCCAAGTATTATATAATACTTTTTAATCAACGTTTATAGACAGAATTTGTATTTCAATGTTTTCCAAGGAGGGCAAAATGTGTTAACCAAGAACTAGCATGCTATTTATAGACTGCTAGTTCTTTTATTACAATCCTAATATTAACTGCTTTTCCTTGCAATATTTAGAGCAAGGGATATTGTTGAGCATCTAAGTCGTCAATTGAAGATAGAATATTGTTTATGTCGGTTAGAATCGTTTCTGTATAGTCAAGGTGCTGAGCTTCTAGATATAACTAGTAGAGATTCATCGTAATGGGTACTTCCTTCAAACGTATCTATGTAGGTTTTTATTTATAGCATTAAAAATTGTATAGACAAGTTTGGAGGATAAATCATAATTTTTGTAAGAAACTTTTTTTGACAAAAACAAAAAAGAAAAGTAAATAATGAGTTTTTATCCGATGACCTTTATAATGTGAGCCCGCTATTTACGACCCACGGCATAAGATACTTGCTTGTGGGTGTTTGCTTTGCGTGGGGATAGCTTATATGGAAGGAAATTTAGGGATTAGTGAGGCTGGAAAGCATGATTACAATTACAGTACGAGAAAAAGTTCGTTTTGCTGAAACCGATATGATGGGGGTAGCACATCATGCTAATTATTTTCGTTGGTTTGAAATGGGAAGGGTAGAGTATTTACGGCAGGTAGGCCGAAATAGCGATAGTAGTCAAACTGGCAAGGAGGGTTTATAAATGATTGTACTTCATCCGTCTCAGAGTGTATTAATTGAATTTATAGAGACACGTAGCAAAGTAAAGGGTAGTAAAAGAAGATTAAGACAGTGCTTAAAAATAGCAGGCTATATTGATCAAAGGGAATATAGAAATCCAATTTGTAGTTATTCAGATGAAATAATTGAAAACATTTTTAAAGCTGAACAAGTATAGACAAAATGGCGGTGTCATAGGATTGTCGCTAATTAATGTTATAAGGAGCTGATTTAATGGAAATAAAGGACTGTTATACTTGCGGATCAGTAAATATAGTTAAAGATATTTACTGCGAGGAAAATGTTAGCGTTACTTTTTCAAAAACAGTTAAATATAAAGAGTTTGGTTTTCTTGGAAAAGAATCTGAAAAAAAAGTGGTTGATACTACTGCCATAAGAGTAGCCATTTGTAAAGATTGCGGTTCAGTAAGATTATATGTTTATGAACCTGAAAGAGACTGGCTTACTTATGATCAATATATGAACTCGTTGCTTAATCAGTAAGACTTACATTGATAAAAAGGGGGAATTTACTTGCTCATATATAGATTATTGGATGATATCGTTATAATGGTTTTAATGTTTTGTGGTGGATTCATGTTTGCTCAATATATAGATAAGTCATATGCCTTTATTGCTCAGGTTATTTTTACAGTTGCAGTTATATTTAAATTTGTACTCTTTATTCTACAAGATCGAGCAGAATTTCTAAAAAAGAGACAGTAGTCAAACTGGAACTGCGCCCAGGGAGAGGATCAAAGTCGG
This sequence comes from Pelosinus baikalensis, assembly GCF_020819555.1. Taxonomy (NCBI): domain Bacteria; kingdom Bacillati; phylum Bacillota; class Negativicutes; order Selenomonadales; family Sporomusaceae; genus Pelosinus; species Pelosinus baikalensis. The sequence goes on along the minus strand of NZ_JAJHJB010000068.1, from coordinate 1,202 downwards.
AGAATGGATAGGCTTTAATTCCCAAGTTTAAAAGATGTCCGAAACTGTCAAAACAAAAGCAATAGTAGCCATTATAATAATCGTATAATTACAAAAGTCAAAGGAAAGGTGAATTGTATGTATACTAAAATATACGTTTGTTATTGTGGCGCATCTATATTGGTGAGCAATGATCCATCAGAGTTGCAAAATAAGTTGATTGAAGAATTTAATCAGATCCACAGTGCCCCAGGACATCAAATGATGTGGCGTTGTGATGTTAATCCAATTCCTGCGGGTTTAGATATTACAAGAAATGAATTTATATTTATTTCAGATGAAGAAGATAACAATACTGTAATTAACTGTTTTATAGATAAAAATCCATCCTATAACGGTTGGATAATTATTATTCGTAAAGATAAAAGCGGTAGAGAGCATTCTTATAGGTTTGAGTGCATAAATGGGCAATATAAGCGTTCGAAGTTTTGGAGAGAGGCGGAGAGGATTCAAATACCTCGACGATAACGATTGCGATTATAGTCAAACTGGAAAATCTTAATTACCCCGAATTCGAGGGAATTAAAACCCGTCGAAATCGACGGGTTTAGAAAAGACAAATTGGGGAGGGATGATTTAGTTGGAACGGACGGAAAAATTACGGGAGAAGAAGAAGTTCAGACGTGCCGTATATAACCTTTTAGTAGGGGTGTTCGTAATTCTTTGGGTATCTAGTGCAGTTTATCAATGGGGACTTTTCTTTGACTATTCAAGTATCATTGGAGCTATGATTTTTACAGCTCTATGGATAAAAGAAAGATAGAGACAAACTGGATCGGAGGAATAACATGTTGAATCCTAAGAACTTACTACCTGGTAACGAGCAATATCAAGAATTTACACCAGTCACTGTACCAAAATATAAGCGTAAAAAACAAGTTTATTATTATTATCGCTCTGATAGGGATACAGACAACATTTTAACTAAAATATACGCTAAGCCAAAATTTGTAATCGGCTTAGCGTTTTTCTTTACTCTAAGCATGACTATCCCCAAAATGGATCAATAACTATTCCATTTCTTTCACTTTCAGCGGACGTAGAGTAACCGTCAAACAAGACAGTGGATAGAATCGAAGAATAATTCGTGAGATAATTGCTCTAAATCAAAAAATAGAGTTTTTCGAGTAACTTGAAAAACTTCTAAGGAGGTTTAGAGTTGA
>NZ_JAJHJB010000067.1:0-12413 GCF_020819555.1 Pelosinus baikalensis | reverse complement strand
AACCAAGAAACTCTGTGTGCTCCTGTATATCGGCTTTCACTAATACACATTCCGTAGCAATTAAAAATTAAACTAGCAAATGTAAATTTATTTCTCATTCTTTATCCGTACATGTAAGTTGAATTTTAGATAGGTTTAAAAAAAGCACCATCCTACCAATAAGGTAAGAAGGTGCTTAGCTTAAATCGTATAAGCCATCTAATAAAAAGTCCTAGACCAAAGTCCGAGGCTAAAATAAAAAACTGCTCGCTTAACCATCAAACATTTTAAATATGAATAACGCAAATTAAGAACGCCATTAACAGAACAATCGGTATCGGAGTTCGGTCATCAGTACGGCGGATTTTAAATAAATCAATAAAGGACATCGCAATAATCCTCCCTTAAAAGGTTTCGTTTAAATAAAATATATCATGACTACATAGTCAATATTTTAAAATTTATGTAAATTTATCTGTGCAAGAAATAGTATACCCCAAGGTGGTATTCTCTTCATGTCAGTTATTTTTATCAAGATATATTCATTTATTGAAATATGCTATTTGTTCACTCTTGTCGCTGTTTACCCAAATAATCACAGCCCCAGCCATACTATCATCAGTAATAAATTCCTGCAATACAAAAACTGCCCATTAATGAGCGGTTCTATTTTTTTCAACTTACTCTACTACACTGTTCGATTTTATTCTTCTTTTTTCAACTTTTGCAGGGGATAGATGCCCTTATTCGCTAAACCGCCGTTCCACTGCATCACCTAGTTTTGCAAGCCTAGTCTCTCTTTTATCCCGCCCACGAAGCTCCACTATTTCTTCTTTAGTCATTGGATATCACCTCAGACTCATCATCCTTTGCGCTACAATCTACTAGATCTGCTATTTTTTATCACTATCCTTGCCAGCGTGTATGACGATTGGACCTCTATACTGAGTTGACCACGATCTAGTCTCTATCTTCTTTCCGCTGGCGATTAGACTCGCCCACGGCTTAAAATGGTTATTGCTTTCATTTTATCCCGCCCCTCATTCATTCTACCTAGCATAATTAGAAGGCTTAATCCACATAATATCTTTTAGCACTTTCTTTAAGGAGTAAATTATATGAGCTTTTTTTACGCCCGTTTTTTTATTATTTGGGCTTGTTGGCTACTTTTTGCAGATAAATCACGTTGGAAAGAAATAGTCCCGGTTTGTGTTTTTGCATCGTCTTTAGGTTTGATTGCAGACCAAATTGTCGATTCGTATATACCTTATTGGGAGTATTACGGAAGTGAGCCTGAGATTGTAATAAATCTCATAGATGAATTTGAGGTTAATCCCATTGCTACCTATCTTTTTATCCAGTGGTTGCCTCAAAAACAGACGTTCTTTCGTATGTTCTCTTATTGGTTCGCTTGGACTGCCTTGACAATTACTATAGAACATATTCACGTAATCACTGGGCACATGGCTCATTACCATGGGTGGACGCTTTGGCACTCATATATATCTGATTGGATATTATTTTGGATATTTCACCAGTACCATAAGATCCTTCAATTAGATAAGTTATTATAAGCATTGCCGCCGCTTCACCCGATTTGGAAGCTACCACCAACCGACTACTCCGCAATGCACCTGATTTTGCAAGGTTATTTAATCATTTTTATGGTTCCAGAGTTGCTTCCAAATTTGAACAACTACTAACAGATCATTTAGTTATTGCCGCAGATCTTGTAAATGCAGCAAAGGCTGGTAATAGTCAAGCAGCAGCCGTGGCAGAAAAAAGATGGTATACAAACGCAGATGAAATTGTTCATTTTCTTAATTGCATAAATCCTTATTGGACTAGCAAACACATGAGAGAAATGTGGTATGAGCATTTGGCGTTAACGAAAGCTGAAGCTGTCGCCAGACTTAATAAGGATTTCGAAGAAGATATCGCAATTTTTGATAAAATTGAAAAACAGGCTTTAATGATGGCGGATAGTTTCTCAAATGGAATCATTAGACAATTCTGTCTTTAAGCGTATCCATAATAACCTCTTTCTTACCATCCTCATATATGATATAGGCTAGGATACGGTGTTTCGCCATATCCATTTCCAACTTGACTTTGCACTAATCTAACGCATGTTATACCACCCGCCCGTACCCAATATCTACTATTGCTTTAAATTGGTAGTATGGGCGATAAATTGATAACCGCTTAATCACCTCTATTTACCATAGATCATATTATGTATAATATGTTTCTATAGATAAAATTTAGGAGGTGATACTACAAGATGGACTATAATTGGGAAGACCCTGAAATTGAAGAGTGGAGAGAAGCCCTAAACGATAGAAATGAATTCGAACTAGTATATAATACTAGTGATTATCGTCAACCTTGGTCCTGCTGGCCTAGACAAGACTACTGGTATAATGATCATTGTAATGATCATCATCATCATCACCATCAATATAATGGTTGTTGGCCTAGATACTTCTGTTGGCCCAGACAGTCCTGCTGGCCTAGAGGGAATTGTTGGCCTTGGAAAGCTTGTTGGCCTAGACAAGGTTGTTGTCCACGTTAGTGTTACTTATTTACTATATAGAAAGCCTTCGGGCTTTTTCTTTTATTCCTCACGCCCCTCTTTTACACTCTAATAATAAATACCTATCATTTTGGTATATAAATCATTTTTAATATCCTACCATCTCACAAAAATCGTTCTCCCTGGGCTGCGCTATTGTGGTCAGAAATGATTCCTGGATTAGGGCAATTTTATAATCGAGATTTCTTACTAGGCATTGTCTTAATATCCTGAGAGCTACTCATTAACTCGGCATCACATATCAATGATGCTGTTATCAAAGGGTTTAATCCTAATACCGAAAATGTTTCTCAATTTGCTCGAAGTTGGGCACTCTTTTATCCTGGTATATATGCTTTCAGTATGTGGGAGGCATTTAACCGATCAATTGACATCAATGAGAACCTCAAGGAAAATGGGCTAATAAATCGAGAAAATATGCCAAAAGCAACAGGAATATTTATCGGATTTACTATTGGCATGCTCCTGGAATTATATGGACTGTTGACGAGGAACCAGTTATAACAGGACTAAAATACGCTCTGCTCAGCTCAATTGTATATAACCCCTACTTATCGGACATACTATGTTAGCTCCTTAAACAAAATCACTCCCATCTAAAGCTCTCCTTTGGAGGGCGTTTTTTTACTTTTCATTTAATAACTGGTATAACATTCATACATTTATTAAAAAACGATGTAAAACTAGTATTTAGGAGGTGATACCGTGGATAAAAATGCAAAAAGTGGCTCGTTTGGTGGCTATAAAATGCCTAATAAGGAAGGTATTGCTAATATTAATTATCTGCAAGAAGTAACAGAGAAAGATACTAATAAGGATAGTATTTCAATAGCCCTCTCTATAAAAAATCAGCAAAAGGTAAAGTAATGTTTTTCCCGCTTTAACCACATATCACATGGGTGAATCATATACTGTATTATAATGGTACCTCTTACGTGGCGCTCCTAAATACTTGTCTTACTGATTGCTTCTTTTAGCAGTCAGTATTTTTATGCTCACTCCTTCTTACTCCTAATGTATATAACTCCTACTTATGGGCATACTATTGTTAGCGACCTCCCTAGTCGCAAAATCTCTCCATATTTTTTTTCTCTTAGCTCTCTTTTAGAGGGCTTTTTCTTATGTGCTAAACATACTTTACATGTAATAAAAAACTAGGGGAAAACTAGTATTAGGAGGTGATTTTATGGATGAAAAAACGGTAATAGATGGCTCATATACGCGTTATAGAATGCCTACTGAAAGAGGTTTAGCAAAGGATCTAGAAAATGGAGACGTTGAAAAAGAAGTGTCTCATAAAACTAGTCCTAAAAGCACTACGGAATCCTACGTATTCGAACATAATTCTGTAAAGTGATTCTCTAAGAGGTCAGTCCAGTAACTGGCCTTTTTCAATTATTACCTCTCAACTTTAAGTTTTACTTACCACGCCCCCGCTGCATGAGTTTTTCTACATCATCCAGGAATCACCCAACCTTTTTATTCAAAACAAGGCACTTGCTGCCTTTAAAATTGATACAAAACTCACACAATCGCCTTGTGTGTTTTCTATTAGCTTTAAAAGCGGTGCAACGTTTCTGTTACATATAGACCGCATCTAGCCATTACCAGACGGCAGGTCTTGCAAGCTGAAAAGGTGCAAAACTGTACGCCCTTTGAGCAGCTTCTGCTTATTGGCGCTATATCACTGTAAGCGCATTTTTCTTTACATAGGCACATGGCTTTCGCCCCCTCATAAATATATTAATTTTTATAGAGAAGTAAATTATTAAAACTTACATATTGGTTACACTACCAGTAGGAGATGATTATTATGAAAAAGGAAGTAAATGAAATGGATTCAAGTATTTCTGAATCTGAAATAGTTACCGAAAACCAAGATTCTACAAACACTGAAATTAATACGGACACACAAGCTAAAAACAAATACGGGAGCTTCGTAATCAGTAATAATCAAATGCCAAGCTAATACATTTGCCGCTTCTTCAATGAAGCGGCTTTTCAATGTAATAAAAGGCGCTGGTGTTACCCAGCGCTTTTTGCTATTAGATATTGCCAGCTACTATGAGATAACCATCTAATTCTTCGGCTGAGTTTCAGACAACCCAGGTTAAACATTGGCTTTTCCCCTTCACCCCTGGGATGGATGACTTCCATTTCAATTTCCATTGTTTGAATGAGTCCAAATTCTAAGTAAATTTCGATCTTTGCAAATACAAACTGCGGTAATCTTACAGTACCTCCTGCATCACCGACCTTAATTGCAAAAGTTGTAATTATTGTTATCATCGTAGGTAAAGTCACCAGCAATATTGGTAACAGTGTCATCCAGAATTACTTCGGTACCGTCAGCATTATAGGCAACAATAGCATCTCTTTTTGATCCTTTGGCTTTTACTCACCTCCCTTCATCGTCTAGGCATTCTTTTTACCACTTACCAGGATAAATTAATATTACTCCTATAAAGATCACCGCCAAAAGGCAGCAACAAACCATGCCTTTAACTGAGCAGCTTGCCTGTCTGCTTTTAGTTGCTCGTAGGTCGCAAATCTAAACTTATCCAAGGTAATCACCTACTTGTCCATTTTTACGCTGCCGGAGGATCTTCCGGCTCAGTTTCTTCCACTATTGTATAGCCCTTAATTTGAGCAAGAATTCTATGAAATTTCTTAGCTAATTCTTCCGGCATATCCATCTGAAGAGTAACTTTTCCTGCTTGATAATCTTCAAACGTGCCTGACCAGTAGCCTTTAAACTCAACTGCCATCTACATCCCCTCCCATATAAAGTATGAATTAGTGCTTATCCAACATTACTCTAACTTTCTTAAGTGATCACTTTGCTTCTGTTTGATTCATAGAGCATCACTTAGCGCTGTTATGCCTTCCTTTGTGTTATCCTTAACTTTGAATACCTATTAGGAGGGGGCACTGTACATGTCGTCTAAATTAACAAGAAAATTGAAACATACATTCAATATAAGAAACATCTCAATAAAGATGATGATCAAGCTGCTGCATCGGGAAAGTAAAGATTTTTACTCTTGATGAGCGCCTTGATGCCATTCAGACTGATTTATATACGTAGTAAGTAAAGTGGCCCAACACGATAGGAATATTGTTCGTCTTAATAAGATCGCTAAATCCCCCCCTTCCTTATGTGTGTGAAAAATTATGTTCTGCCTTAGAGATTTCTCCCATGGAATTTATTCAACAAATGACCCCATAACAGTGAGCATAACTATGATGACAAAATAAAAAACCTGCCAGAGCAGGCTAAAAAAATTATTGATACTGTTATGGAAATTTTATAACTAAATAGATAAGCAATTGCAGCAAGACACATCACTATTCCACTACTAACATGGATGAGCTGTGTCTTTATTTATTAAGATAAGTTATAGTTTTACTCCAAGTCACGCTATCAATAATATGACTATACAGCAAGAAACTCTGTTCCATTAACATTATTAAAACTAATTTCAGATAATATCTATATTACACTCGGTTGGCGGCCCTGAACCAGTAGATCCAGAACCACCTACTGTCCCTGTAATTCTAATCGCTCCCAGAAGTACCTGCCTCACCTGTGGATCCAGTAATCGTTGAGCAAGCGCTGCACTTGCTGCAATTGCTGTACTTGTTGCTCCAGTGCATCCTGAATCACCTGTTGCATACGTAAATCCAGCGTCCCCTGTAGATCCTGAGCCCTTGTTGCAACTGTAGCTTCAGTTGCTTCAGTTGCTTCAGTTGCTTCAGTACTTTCAGTAGGATAGTGATTTGGTGGAAGTGAAGATAATGGAAATGTAGGAATAATTTTATTTGAGAATTTCCAATTTGAAGTTTCACTAAAAAACATAGCTACCATCACCTTTTGTTACAAAATTTATCGTAATATATAATATGTAAATAGCTGTAATTTGGTGATACATAATATATATATATTACGATTTATCCATTTGATCGAAAAATTCTAACAAACCTTATCTTAGCGGATTTTTGCAATCTAAGAATCTGTTTCAGTAAACTGATAAAATGAACTTGAAGGAGTTTTCTTACTACATATATAAAGTACTATTATACCAATCCACTGTTAGGGGGCTACCAATGAACGCCATATATGCCCGTGTATCAACAGATGCACAAGCGGAAACAGGATATTCAATTAGTGATCAAATTCGTACATGTCGTGAACATGCTGAGAAAAACGGATTAGAAATCGTAGAATACATAGATGATGGCTATTCTGGAGAATACCTTGAGAGACCCGCCTTAGAACGCCTCAGAGATGATTTACGAGCGAAGTTGATACATAATGTTATCGTCTATGATCCTGACCGTCTGAGCCGTAATTTGACGAATCAGTTACTTTTGGCAGATGAAATTGAAAAAGCGAATGCGCAACTTATTTTTATTACTCATGATTATGATGCCTCGCCTGAGGGAAGGCTGTTCTTTTCCATCCGCGGAGCCATCTCTGCGTTTGAGAAAGCAAAGATCCGTGAACGCACTTTACGCGGTAAGCGTTCAAAGGCTCTTTCTGGTAAACTTACTTTTAATGATGATGCTTACGGCTATACTTATGATAAAGAAAATTCTATGTGTATTATCAATCCTGAAGAGGCAGAAATCGTAAAACTAATCTTCCAGCTCTATACGACAAGAAATTACGGCGTTAACAGCCTATATGTAGAATTAAAATCTATGGGCGTAGTCAATCGTAAAGGCAAGCCTTTTGGTCTTGCTACGATTGACTACATGCTTGCAAATGAAACATACGCAGGTACGAAGTGGAGCTTTAAGCAGTATTTGAAAAATGTCGGTCCGAAAAAACGGGAAAGAAGTATTCGAGATAAATCAGAATGGATACCCATCACCGTACCGGCCATTATTGATCGTGAAACCTGGGAAAGGGCTGTAGAGTGTCGCCGTATTAACAAAGTTGTTGCAAAGCGTAATTCCAAGCATGATTACTTATTATCCAGCATCATACGCTGCGCTGGATGCGGGTATGCAATGCGAGGGGTGAATTACCATCGAGGCAATAAGGATTACCGTTACTATGTTTGTACTGCATATATAAATGGTCATGAATGTGATTATCGAAAAACGATCTCATCAAAAGATCTGGATGATGCAGTATGGGCAGAGTTAACGGAGGTCGCTAAAAGCAAACACGGTTTATCAATCTATCAAAATAACACTACCGATACGACTGCGGTTAAAATTGATCTTGAAAAACAACTGACAAAATTGAAGAAGAGGCAATCCGCAATCGTTAAATGGGTTGCTGATGGAATATTAGAAACAGAAGCGGCAGAAAAAGATTTGCAATCCATTAGCAAAGAAGTCGCAGCAACTAAAAATGCTCTTAGCGCTCTTGCTATAATCCCCTCCGTCAAATCAATCCGCTCAAAAGATATTCTTAAGGCTACATCTTTTGAAGAGAAAAGACGTCTGCTTATTGCTTACGGTATTAAGGTTTTTGCAAAACGCAAAAACGGCAGCATCGTATATACCATAAAGGTTTAAGGCGTTTTCCTACATTGGAACTATATCATTCATCTCATTTCTATGCATGATGAGGCAATGAGTGCTTCCATGAAAAAGTATAGTATGAGAGAAGGAGAAATCCACAATACAAAGGAAAGACAACTCAGCTTACAGCGTGGATTTGTTATCTATCTCTTACTTGCCTTATTGCGCCGTCACCACCGAATGGAACATATTTTTAGCTTACGTGGTAATCCTATGAATGACTATTTCCAAGAATCCTCAAACATGGAACGAGAACATATTGCTCACCTTATCACAATGACACAAAATTTAATGTAACGTCCTGCAGTGATATTCCTCTTCAAAAAGCACAAAGACACAAGGAACACAAATTAATTCTATACATTATTTGTGTTCCTTGTTATGCTGTAGATCAGCATATTGTCTTTGTGTTTATTCATTAAGAGGAACTATTGCTCTATTTAGCGAAAATAAAACATTGCAAAATAAAGACTACTAAGCATAATACTACACATTAAGGAGTACTCATGTTAGATCTCATAGTACCGAAGACCCTATCTCCTATGCCAATCAAAGAATACTTGCGCTCTCATATCGGCCTTTCTCTTACAATATGGCGAAAAATAAAAAACACAGGTTCCATCATAGTCAATGGAAAAGAAACGACTATAACACATATGATTTTTCCAGGCGATGCCATTACACTCCATTGGCTGCAGCCTTGTGATATTGTACCTACAAATATTCCTCTACATATATCTTATGAAGATGACACCTTGCTCATTATCGATAAACCAGCCGGAATGTTAGTCCATCCAACAACATCTGAACATACAGCCACATTAGGAAATGCCATTATGCACTATTTTCATACCCAGGGACGCTCTCATGCCTTTCACCCTGTCCATCGCTTAGATCGTAATACTTCAGGTTTAGTGCTAATTGCAAAATACCCTCATATTCAACACCTATTATCCGTTAATGGCGCTAAAAATATTAACAGACAGTATATCGCACTTACAACAGGCATCATAAAACCAGCAGAAGGCACTATAGACGCCCCCATTGCCAGGCATCCTGATAGTATTATCCAGCGTATCATTGACCCTAAGGGACAGCATGCCACGACTTGTTATCAAGTACTCAGGCCATTGAAAAATGCTAGTATTGTCCAATTAACGCTCTTGACTGGACGCACCCACCAAATTCGAGTTCACCTCTCTCATCTTGGTCATCCAATTATAGGAGATGATTTATACGGAGGTTCAAGAGAATTAATCTCCCGCCAAGCTTTACATGCTGCAAGACTTTATTTTGCGCATCCTCTTTCAGGTAAAATCATTGATGTAACCAGTCAGCTTCCAAATGACATATCAAACGTCATTGACAAGCTTTCCTATGATGAAAATTAGCCTACTTTTCGAAAAATCCAAATAAAAGTAAAGATACGGTATAAACAACCGCTAAAAACATTCACCTTTTAGCATACTTTTTGTACACAAGCCTGCTAAGATCTGGTATAATTGATATAGTAAAAAACTTTTAGGAGGAATTACTTTGCCATTAGTTACAACCAAAGAAATGTTCAAAAAAGCTTATGACGGTCAATATGCGGTTGGCGCTTTCAATGTCAACAATATGGAAATTATTCAAGGTATTGTTGACGCTGCTAAAGAGGAGCAAGCTCCACTTATTCTACAAGTGTCTGCAGGAGCTCGTAAATATGCAAAACATATTTATCTTACAAAATTAGTAGAAGCGGCACTAGAAGATTCAGGTCTACCTATTGCATTGCATCTGGATCATGGGGATGATTTCGAAATTTGTAAATCTTGTATTGATGGCGGCTTTAGTTCAGTTATGATTGACGGCTCAAAGTATTCTTTTGAAGAAAATATTGCTTTAACTAAAAAAGTAGTAGAATATGCTCACGCTCATGGTGTAGTCGTAGAAGCTGAATTAGGTAAGCTTGCCGGTGTTGAAGATGCTGTTAAAGTATCTGCCAAAGATGCGACTTATACTGATCCTGATGAAGCGGTAGAATTCGTTGAACGTACAGGCTGTGACTCACTTGCCATTGCGATTGGCACGAGCCATGGGGCTTATAAATTTAAAGGTGAGCCAAGTCTTGATTATGCCCGTTTAGAAAAAATTTCCAATCTATTACCTAATTATCCATTAGTACTTCACGGTGCATCTACTGTACTTCCTGAATTCGTTGCAAAATGCAATCAATTCGGTGGACACATCCCAGGCGCCCAAGGCGTACCTGAAGATATGTTATTACGCGCAGGAAAATTCGGGGTCTGCAAGATTAACATTGATACCGATCTACGATTGGCTATGACAGCTTCTATTCGTGAACATTTTGTCAATAATCCTAGTGATTTTGACCCTCGCCAATACTTAAAACCAGCTCGAGAAGCGATTAAGAACATGGTTAAACATAAAATTAAAAATGTACTAAACTGCAGTAACCGTCTGTAGTAAAAAAGCTGAGATATAACGTCTCAGCTTTTTTTTCACTTTTCTAGACCGGAGGAAAAATAATTCTCTCTTCTTCTCTAAAAACTTTTATAATAAATTGAGTTGGTGTATCTTTTAAATTTATTTTTACTTGCTTGCTGGTAAAAGATCTTGGCTGGTAATCTTTTTACTAATAAGCGCGTAACTAATCGCTCCAATAAGACACAATACTCCACTTACAACAAATACATAATCGAAGGAATTCGTTGCCTGTAAGATATATCCGGTACCAATTGGCGCTAATGTTGCACCGATGAAGCTGGCAAAATTCTGTATTCCCCCAAAAGTTCCGACAGCTTCAGGCGGAGTTAAATCGCCAACGAGTGCCCATAAGACGCCAACCCGCAACGCACCAGCAAAAAGGCTGATTGTAATCAAAACCATAGCCCAGGTCGTATCTTGGATATAGTTTACGGGTATTACAGCAATAGCTGCTAATACGCAACCGCCCACTGTAGGAACCAGCCTAGCAGAAATCACATTCATGCCTTTTCGTATTAAATAATCAGATATCCATCCACCAATCGGTACTGCAATCACACCTGCAATAAATGGCATCGCAGCAGCCCACCCAGCCTGAGTCAAACTCATTCCTCTATAAGTGGTCAGATACGTTGGCAGCCAGGTAAAATATAACCAAAATACATAAGAACTCCCAATATTCCCAATATTAAACCACCAGGAAGTAGGATGATTAAACAACGCCCAAAAATTCACTTTTTGTCTACATTCCTGCTGAGGGAAAAATGTAGACAAATAATTTACATCTACCTTATAATATTTTATCCATAAAAATGCAACAATAACACCAATAGCACCCAAGGTAATAAACATACCTCTCCAACCCATCCAAAGCATTAAAAAGGTTAATAAAGGCGGGGCAAACCCATTGGCAATTTTCGGTCCTAGATTAATCAGAGAAGATGCCATTCCTCTTTCGTCATGAGAAAAGTATTGTTGTGTAACTTGTCCCCCAATGATAAAAAAGGGCGCCTCAGCAATTCCTAATATCATCCTAGTAATATACATGGACATGAAACCTTGAACAAAACCTCCGGCAATGGTAGCCAAAGACCAAATAAGAATTCCCCACAGAAAGATCTTTTTTGCTCCATATTTATCTACAAGCCATCCTGCTGGCAAATTTGCTAATGAATAAGGCCACATAAAGGCAGATAATAATAATCCCATTTGAATTGGATCCAATCCGAACTCTTTAGCAATTGTTGTATTGGCAATACTTAAGTTCACGCGATCTAAATAATTAATAATGGAACCAAACAACATAACCATAACAATTGTCCAGCGATAATCAAACATCTTACGCCAACTTTTGGGTTTAATCAATTCTGTCATCTTTTTTCCTCCTGATAATAATCTTAAAAAAACTTGCTATTTTAAAGTTACTCCAATCTAGCATCTAATAATACAAAAGGATTGATTTGAAGAACGATAAAAAGACATCCACAAAAGTGAATGTCTTTTTGAATAAACTGGCAACTATCTATCCTCCCAGACCATTTCCAGCCAAGTACTTTCGACGTATGGGCTTAATGTGTTCGGTACTTCGACTTAGCGATAATACCTCATCTGCGTCGTTACTCCTGCGCGCACTCACTTTACGTACTGATGTACTGCTCAGTTCACGTGCTCGTCGTGCCTAGCATCTGAAGTATTCTCACCAATCTCGCAAAACGCAAGATATTAAAAAGCACTCACAAAAGTGAGTGCTTTTTCTTCAACCAGCAACTACCTATCCTCCCAGGACGTTTCCATCCAAGTACTTTCGGCGTAT
>NZ_JAJHJB010000066.1:0-13420 GCF_020819555.1 Pelosinus baikalensis | reverse complement strand
GAATAGCCTACGGACAAAAATACAGGCCGATTCTCACGCTGTGCTTTCTGAAACGTTTCTGCTCCCCATAGATACCAATCTACTGGATTATTGGCATGTTGGAGTAAATATGGAGATTTTTCGTGAATTAAGCGGTTGGGTTTATTGGTATTTTGGCTGTGGATGCCGTGATTTTTGGTTTTGGGGTCGTAGTAGGTTTTATTTTCCATGAATAACTCCTCCTGATAATTTATATGGTTAGGTTGTCCTTTATTGGAATGGTTTACACAGTATAAAGTAAAATCTACTAATTTTTATATATTTACCATTGTTAAAAATGCAACAATCAATAATTAACTATACCTTGCACAATTCGCCAAATAGTAGTTGCAGTATGATCTTGATCGAAACAAGGTATATTTAAGTACTCGATTGAATGAGTATGGTATTAAACAATATCCTAGACTCCTAGAGCAAGCAATCATTGACGGAAGCGATATTACATTTGCGTCAAATCTCAAGACAGGTTGCTTGAGTTCATCAGAACAACGAAGAAAACCTTCTGGCGGCTATACAACAGCAAATGTTCCTACGAATGCCCATGAAATGCTTGCAGAGGGCGAATTCAATAGGTATATATACGAGCCATTTGCCGAATCGCTATTGAAGAACAGGTATCACTTGAAATATATCGTGCGAAGTCTGTACAAAGTCCACGTACAGAATCTCAACAAAAATTAGGGCAAACTGTTAATCCAAGCACGTTGCTTACCGATTTACGCTCTCATATTGGGGTAGATACTGCTTTAGGATTACCCGCTGGACCAAATTTCTGGATTAAGTGTACGACTTTCAATCAATAATTTTATTTGGTTAGGTTGTCCGTCATCAAATTAGATTACACAGGCATAATTCTATGAGAATTTCATTTCTTCCAACTTTTCAATTAGCTACGTTCATGAACTACCATGAATTTTTTTTAATAACCAAGCCATATTTTCTCCAATATTTTTCATATTGGCTATACCTTCTTGGTCTTGCTCCACTTCACCAATCGAATTGCCATAAGCCATATTCCAGTAAGTTGAGCCTACGAGAAACATTTCTTTACTATGTAAAAAATGATTTAAAGTATCAAAAGCGCTAGTCGCGCCACCACGGCGAACAGCAATTACTGAGGCTCCAACCTTATATTTTAGTAGCCCTCTATTAGCTGCTAACACAATACTAGCCCGATCAATTAATGCCTTTATCTGTGAAGTTATTCCTGCGGAGTATACGGGTGAGCCAAGAATAATTCCATCTGCGGCGATCATTTTTTCCAAACAAACATTGAAAAAGTCATCTGTCATAATGCATTGCTTATTCTTTAGCTTCATACAAGCTCGACAAGCGGTACAACCCCTTATATTTTTACCGGATAATGAAATCATTTCAGTATCAATTCCCTGCCGATTCAGTTCACTAAACACTGTTTGAATTAATATATCCGTATTACCGTCTTTACGAGGGCTCCCATTAATACCAATAACTTTCATCATGTACCATCTCCAAATTTTTCAGTTTAGCAACTTTATAAATAAACGACTATCTTATCCAGCATTGTGTGTTGTTATATAGGGTTGGTATGCTGCAATTGCAATTTAGTATCTTCAATTTTTAACGCTGTCACTAATGCAATACATAAAATACTTACCAAAACTATGATAACTAATTTAAACTCCCCTGCATTCGCAATAAACGGCCCCACACTAGCTCCAACAAATGTGATGAACGTATATCCTGTAACAGCCAAACCACTATCACTACCTGCCAGTTGACCCACAAGCGCGATTAAGCACGGAATCGTTACGGATATTCCTGCAACGAAACATATCAAAGAAAGTATGATTACTTCCTTAGTTGCTATGATTATAGGAAAAGTCACGCTGATGATCATAATACTGATTCCTAAAGCCACACTCTTGCTAAGATTATACTTACTAGTTAGAGGACGCACCAAAAGTGATCCTGACATTCCTATAATGCCAATAGCCCTAATATTGAAAATCTCACTTTTGGAAAAATGTAGTACAGTGCTTAAATAATTACCGATCGAAGAGTACAACGCTACATAGGATAATAAAAGAGTAAATCCGATGGCATAGGCTTTAACCAATGAATTATTTTGAATTAACCGCCTTACTATCTTTGCAATCCCCTCACGACCTGCTTTTTTCCCTACGGAGCTAGAAATTAAGACTTGGTTATTCATTAAGGAAAGAATAGCATAAGCCAAGGCAAATATCCAAAAAACATACTCCCAACTAAAAATCTGTATTAACACTGAACTAATGATTTGTCCAATAATCCCAGCCGCAAGAAATCCGGTTGTTATCCAAGTTGTTGCAACCATTCTCTTCTCACTAGAAAAAAATTCAAAAATATAAGCAAATGCGGCTGGAGCAAACGATGCAGCTACAAAGCCTTGAAATGCTCGACACACAAATAAAAACTCAATTGATTTAGAAGATCCAGCAATTAAAGTAACTATTGATAAAAGAAACATCCCAAAAACTATCACTTGTTTTTTTCCATATTTTTCGGATAATGGTCCAAAGAACAAAAAACCTATTGCATAAAATAAAGAAAATATACTATTAACAGATGCAGTCAAATAACTAGGCGAATTAAAAATTTCCGATAGTTGATTTATAAGCGGAATAAGTATATACATACTTGATATAACCATTAGTGCACTTAACGTTAATATAAAAGTTATCATTTAAATTTCCCCCTTAAACTATTAAACCAAATACATTTAACAGTCATTTTAATACTGACCATTCAGTATTAAAATCTTAAAAAGATTACTCATGGTATTTATGATACGCTCCATGAGTCGCCATAAAGATCTTAGCGAAAAGTTTATCCAAGCCTTCTTTTTCAATATCAAAATACTTCATCCATGATTCACGAAAACAGGTATAAGCATAGGTAGGAATGAAACGTGTGAAAAACTCAGCAACTAGCCGTTCATGTTTTTCATCATTACTCCAATGATGAAGCGCAATCTCCTTTTCGATCATGGCTTCAACCATCTTAAAAATAACGGGTTTTTCATTTGATTTTTTTAGAGATTCAATCATAATAATACGAATTATGTCCGCATTATTTTCTTCAAATTTTGAATACCGCGTCTCAAATCGTTCGGTTAATTGCTCAACCCTTTTTTGATGTGTATCGGTTTCATCCATTGCTAGCAAATTAAGATAGCCTTGAAGAAAGTTCTGAATCAGCACTTCTAAAATTTCATCTTTGCTTTTGAAGTGATAATAAATTACTGATTTTGGTACATTCGCTTCTTGCGCAATTTCGTCAACCCTTGAACCTTCAAAGCTCTTTTCAGCAAATACTTGAATTGCAGCTTGTAAAATTCTATTTTTTGCGTCGGGTATATTTTTTCTTATCATTACATCACCTAACAATATTTTAATACTGACCTTTCAGTACTAAAATATCACTAATTATTTCTTTTGTCAAGTTTTGCAAAATTCCTGCCATTAATAATTGTTACTTTTATGGACATGGCACCAATGGCATGTACTATAGCCGACACTTAAAAACACAGGCTTGTCTTCCCGCCTCACCTTTTCAAATGCTTCATCGCACCAAGGGTACCAATCTACTGGGTTGTAGGCATGTTGGAGCAAATACGGAGATTTTTCGTTTATGAGACGGTTTGCTATCTTTTCCATAAGAGACCTCCTCAAGATGCAACTAAACTTAAGTTTTATTATCTCCAATATAGTAGAAAACTGACGTGGAAATGATAGCCACGCCAGTTTGCTAATGGAAATTTAATATTATTAACTATGTCAGCAGAACTGTCCCCTTCGACACTACTCTAGAAGGTTTACCTTTTTCACTTTCGGCTATAAAAATTCGTTTAAATTCATCGGTGTAGGTGATAGCCTTGACACTAATGTTTTTTATGTATGGATTTTTTGATAATAATCAAATTTCTTTCTCTGTAAAAAGCTTAATACTCATTTCAACTTCATCATTTCTATTTTCTTTTCTTCAGTATATAGCGTAGACTTTTTTTCATTGTCTACTCTATAGGGTACATTTTAAAATTGACCAACGTCTATTTTTTACACCATTCTAAAATTATCCAGTATCTCCGGCCTCGTTATATAGAAATCTAATCGATATATTAAATAAGATTGACCGCTGTATCGATCACTCAAATTTCTGTTGTAAACTATATAAAAAGGTTTTAACACCAGCAAGACCCTCTTCTTCAAGTACCTCTAACAATTTACTTCCTATAATAGCGATATCACTTTTTCCAATGAGAAACTGGACGTCATTTTTATGTTGAATACCAAAACCTACGCCAATAGGTGTAGAGGCATACTGGCAACAGCGAGACAAAAAGGTTGTCGTATTGTTATTGAAATCTGTTTTCCCGCCAGTAACTCCTTTTCTCGCCACACAATACAACAATCCACCTGTTTTTCTCGACAAATAGCCAAGGCGCTCATCCGGGGTATAAGGAGTAACTAGCAATATAGGATCAACCTCATACTTTTTACACGAATCCATATAGTCACAGCTTTCTTCAGGATAGGCATCTGGCACGATCAAGCCACGAATACCAATTGATTTGCTGGTTGCAACGAATTCATCTACTCCATACTGATACAAAATATTGTAGTAGGTCATGAAAATGAAGGGAATATTGAATTCCGCAGTTACTCTGCGGGCAAACTGTAGGCATTGTTCTATGGTTGTTCCACGTTGCAAGGCTTCTTGATTTGCCTTTAAAAAAATAGGACCGTCAGCAATGGGTTCAGAGAAAGGAAGTTGTAGCTCAATCAGATCCACACCGCACTCTACAAACAGACGAATCATGTTATAATTGGTTTCGAAATCAGGATAGCCTAATATTTGATGAGTCATCAATAAAATGTCTTTTTGTTTTTTTTTGCCAACAATTTCTTCGGCGAGTTTACTCATATTGTTTGTATTTTCGACCGATAAATTTTTTCCACTCACCATCTTTCAATCCCTCCGCTATATTAAAAATATCTTTATCTCCCCGTCCAGACATATTGATAATATAAATATCAGATGCTGAAGTATTTACAATATCCTTAAAGGCACCTGCAAAAGCATGGGTAGACTCAAGAGCTGGAATAATTCCCTCCTGATTCATTACAAGTTGAAGAGCCTCTATCACCTCATCATCAGTAGCGGCCTCAAAGCGTACTCGCCCCTTTTCAAACAAGTCTGCAAATATTGGTGAGATACCTGTATAATCAAGACCTGCAGCAATGCTATAGGTATCACACATTTGTCCGTCATTATCTTGCAAAAAATAAGTCTTGTAACCTTGTGCAATACCTGGTTTTCCCTCCCCATATGCAAGACGGGTGGCATGCTGCCCTGAAGCTTGCCCTTTTCCGCCTGCCTCCACGCCAACAAGTTCTACTTCTCTGTTAGGCAGAAATGATTGAAAAATACCCAGGGCATTTGAACCGCCGCCGACGCAGGCATAAACGTGACTTGGTAGCCGTCCCTCCAAACGTAGAATTTGTTCTTTTGCTTCGATACCAATGATAGATTGAAAAAAAGCCACCATCTCAGGGAAAGGATGTGCGCCTGAGGCAGTACCCAGCAAATAATGGGTAGTCTCAAAACTGGAAACCCAGTCGCGAAGTGCTGCATTTATAGCGTCTTTTAGTGTACAAGAACCGTAATCAACCGGAACAATCTCAGCTCCAAGTCGCTTCATCCAAAACACGTTGGCATATTGCCGTTCCATATCTTCCCGTCCCATATAGATAGTAGCTTGAAGCCCTAGCTTAGCAGCGACTATAGCTGTTGCCACACCATGTTGACCAGCACCCGTTTCAGCAATGACTCGGGTTTTATTCATTCGTTTTGCTAACAAACCTTGACCTAGAGCGTTATTAATCTTATGAGCACCAGAATGATTCAAATCTTCGCGTTTGATATAAATTTTCGCCTTACCAAAATGATCTGTCAGCCTATTGGCATAAGTTAAGGGTGTGGGGCGTCCAGAAAATCCTGCCAGCATTTCACAATATTCATGCCAAAAAACAGGATCTTTTTTAATCTTATCAAAATCATGATTTAATTCATTGAATGCTGGATATAAAATTTCCGGAATAAAGGATCCCCCATAATTACCATAATATCCTGCTATACTCAAGCTCCTCTTCCTTTCTTATTTTATATTTTTCGTATGAAAGTCTAGAACAGATTGTGCCGTTACCATATCTGTAACCAGAATATCAATCCATTTACCGCGAAGTACTGCAGTTATCGCCTCCACCTTATCTTTCCCTCCTGCAATTCCAATCACATTTCGGATACCACGTAGTTCTTGAGCTGCTAGCCCCAACATTTTATTTTCCATTGTAGAATCAATTGTCTTCCCCATTGAATCGAGAAAGGAAGCGCAAATATTGGCAACTGCTCCGCTATTGCGAACCCTCTCCAGATCCATCGGATTGAAATTGCCAGATTGTACGATAGTCGCTTTTTCAGATACATCGCCAATACCTACAACAGCTACATCACAGCATTTTGCCATATTTAGAACTTTTTCAACCCCAGCCTCCTTTTTTAGAAGTCCTCCCAGTTCTTCATTTGTTACAATGGCTGGTGCATGTAGTAACCAGTATTTAGATTTTAACTTATCAGCAAGAATCATCGTATTGGAATTAGCATGCCAGATACCACCCTCAGAACCCCACCCACCAACTAAAGGAACAAATTGCAAATTACTTCTAGCAAAATAATCCACCTCTGCACCAATGGCTGAAATAGCCCGCCCTGCCATTATTCCCACAACATCATTATCTTTTAAGATTGACTCCATAAGTAATGCTCCAGTTCTTCCTAGCTGAAGAGTAAAGCTCTGTTCGTCGGTATAAGGTGCGTCAACAACAACGGCATCACGAATACCAAACGTATCAATTAGTAATTTTTCAACACGCTGTTCCAGAGAGTAAGGATTCTTAATTGAAATCTGAACGATACCTTCCTTTTTAGCCGCTGTGAGCATCCGACTTACATGGGGACGTGAGATGCCAAGCCGATTAGCAATATCTTGTTGATTTAATCCGTCCTCATAGTAAAGTTGACATACTTTAATAAGTAACCTGTTTCGTTCATTTTTGCTTTCTTTCATAAGACCTCCGAAAATAAACCAAGTACTTTTGTGCACATTAAGAACTTATGTACATGTTACCATATATTTGATTTTAAAGAAAGGGATCTTTTAATATTTTTAGGAATAGTGGGTGCATCATCTGTATCACTAGAATTAACTGATAGGAGTCTCGCCAACAAATGCTGGCTCACTCTCAGAGAGATTAACAAGATACTCGAATTCCATTTAAATTCAATAAAACAGCTTAGACCGCCATTTGGCAAAGATCTAAGCTGTTTTATTGTTACCTATAAGAGGCTTGGGATTAGCTATTCGCAAAACAAAAATATTACTTTTACAGACATGACATCAATGGCACGTAAATCAAAGTAACATCCTATTATTTAATTTAAGCACAACTAAGAATAGCCTACGGACTATTATCGGGCAGAGTATTTTCAACTGCAATAATTGGACCTATCCTTTTCATGACCCGATATATTCTTTCATAAACATCAGGGTCTAGTATTTTTTCTGTCAAATCATTACTAAGGTTATTTTCATATCAGATAATAGAAATTGATGTTAGAAATCGCTCATTTGATGTTGTACTGATATCAATAAGTGGGAAGTTCATTTAACATCGCATCAATAAATTGTTCTATCGTCTCTTTTTGCATTGTCGACTGAAAAAAGTTCACGGCTAAGGTTATAGTGTTCTTATAGGTACTAGCCACCATCCCAAAATCAGGTGAAAATGCTGCTGGTCCTACTATATAACATTCGGCAACTTCTAATAACCCAAACTTCATTGTTTCCTTCGCGATAATTCCAACGTTTGAAAAAGTCGGAATACACAATTGGGTCATAGAAGTTTGTTTTCGGCGCTGCTGAAAACGAATACTGCCATCCTTAAAACTTAATTTCGCATGAGCCATTTCCAATAAATATGCGCTTTTTATTCCCGAATTATTACTCTTTAATTTCCTGGTTTCTATCACTAACTTTGATAATGTTGCGTCAAATGATTCAGTCGAATCATTACTAATCATAACAGGCAGCATTGCCGAAAGATTACAAATCGTTTCTGTTTTACGATCAGTTAAATATCTTCGCAAATCCATAGTTATATATACGGATATAGTCTTATTTTCTATCTTCGCCATTTTAGAGAGAGCCCTATTAAAGGCAGTTAAAAGAACATCGTTAACCGTGGCATCATTTTTTCGGGCGTAGTCAGCAATTTTATCAACTAGGTACAATTTTTTCAGTATAAATGCTTGTTCTTTATTCTCACCTGGATTGCAAGGAAATGCTACCGTAGGGCGACTAGGATTAACCCCAGTTTTTGCTATTTCACCAACTATGTTAGCAACATTAGGAATACGTAAAATCTGATCCTGACCACGACTATAAGATGATCTGGATTGAACGACATACTGCTGCCCTTCGAATAGTAAATCATAAATAGATGTTAATAGATTCAGGTACTGCTTGAGTCCTCCCGCATCTGAACATGCATGATTAATTTTCACACAAATTATATCTGATTCGGCCCTTAGTACTCTCACTTTTACCTGACAATCGCTGACAAACTCATAACGAGCGCCAATAATTTTTTGCAATTCTACATCAACTGCATCGGTTTCAATAACAGAGCACAATTCAATCTCGTCAAGATCGTCACGTAGTTCCCAAACAGGGTTATTGTCATTTTCTATAAGACGACACCCCAGAATTGGCTCAACATCTAAGGATAAACGAACGGCTTGTTTCAACATTGTCTCATTAATCTTTCCTTTAAGCCTTAAAACACAACTGATCTGACTGTTTGCAAGGTATTTACCGATGAGATAATTAATACCATCTTGTGCGACAACTGGAAAACACATAGGGATTTTTTTCATGATAGATTCCTCCGATTAATTAATTTAACTAAATTAACTATTTTTATAAAAAATACTAAGCTTTTTTCGACGTATAATTTGCAATTATTTTTTCTAATATTTGGGCATAGCTTTCTAGCTCATCTTTTGTAAGGCAACCTTCAACATATCTGGCATAAGCATTCGCTGCATTATTATTAATTTCAATCAATTTTTTGCCTTTATCACTAATCCAAATATAATAAACCCGCCGATCCTCTTCTGATTGTACTCTTCCCAGATAGCCTAAGTTAATAAGTCTGTTTACAAGGGCAGTGACTGCCGGTTTGGTGACTTTAAATTTTTCCGCTATTTTACTATATGTAGGATTATTCATCCGACTTATAACATCAAGATAGTAATATTGCTTCACAGTTAAATTGGGCAAATCGGGCATAGAATTAGCTTCTCTATAAGTTTGCGCTACCTCAAATATAACTTCTCTAAGTTTTATAAAAATATCTGATAATATCATTTGAAATCCTTCTCTAAAATTAGTTAACATCACTTAACTATTATATTATATCAAATTATATGGTCAAAGCAACTACCATGATCTTTTTGTCCATGAAATCACCCCTAAAAATTAGTTTCATTACATTCCATTACATGCCACTGAGAAAGCAAGCAAATGAGAACCACCCAAACCTGACAGCTACTAACAGTCTCCAGTCAGAGGTTACAATAATATGCCTAAAAAGTACCCTGACAACCTACTAAAAAGTAAACAAGAGCTTGTAATTTCTCTCCGTAGAATTATGCACTCCTTCAATTAATAAATGGATATACTGTTTATTTGATTGCTTTGCTTGTTTATATCTCTTCATTTTATAAAACCTCTTTGTTGCAACAATTCTTTCGTAACATTCCACAGTTTATTTTGCATGGTGATATCTCCGCCAGGGTATACAGGCACAATAGGTGCGCCTGTGCCAACGTTGAAATACTCACCAGTCACCCCATGGTATTGTGGCTCTACAACTAAACGAATAATAATTTCAGCTCCTTTACGTGGATCTCCGATATGCAAAAATTTCAAGATGCGTTCAAGTATAGATGCAAACCAGAGCTCACGTCCGAGACCTGTTACATTAAAACCCGGATTTAGTGCATTAACAGTGACTCCAGTCCCAGAAAGTTGACGTGCAAGTTCCCTAGTAAACATAATTTCAAATAGTTTAGTTTTTCCATAAAGCGCAGACGAACCTCTAGCAGTAAAAGTAGATGTATTGGTCAAATCCTCGGGCAGCTTAAGTTCACCATGGTTGCGTGATGCCTCAGAAGCAACATTGACAATCCTTGCATTTCCCGACTTCACTAAAGATTGCTGTAATGTATGTGTCAATAACCATGGTGCCAAATAGTTCACGGCTATCATTTCTGCAAAGCCCTCGGATGTTATCCGCTGCTCAAAGGCATGCAATCCTGCATTATTTACTAGTGCATTAATCTTTGGATATGCGGCTTTAATCTCATTTCCGACTCGCCTGACATCTTCCATTAATGACAGGTCTCCGAAAAAAAAGTCTATTTCTGTTTTTGGCGCAAAATCTTTTATTATTTTTCTAGTCGTTTCAGCTCGATTCTTGCTCCTGGCGGTTAATACAAGATGAGTGTCACGCTTTGCTAGTTCAATTGCCACTAGTTGTCCAAGACCACTAGTGGCACCAGTAATTACAACAATTGGGTAAGTTGGCATAACAATCCTCCTTAGTATTCTTTTAATTGATTGTCAGCTCATATTATTTATCGACAATCAACTTTTGTTAAATGTCATAATAATATCTCATTGCTTGACAAATACAAGACGAAAAAATATAGTTGACATATATCAACTATACGCTAATTATTTGATATATGTCAAGTATATTTTCTATGCCTATAACTACACTGAAATGAGGTAAACTATGGAGAATAATACTCAATACAAAAATACTACGAGAGTACAGTTGGAACTGGAGCTCGGCCAACAGTTAAATGCACTTATTAGTGCCTCACATGCACTCAATGTCAGAACTGCAGTGCGTTTCGATTCAGCATTACAACCAGCAGCTTTTCTTATTGTGCGTTGGCTTTTCTCATTCGGTCCAACAAGTGCCACAGTTTTAGCAGAATCAACAGCTATGGATCGTAGCTCTGTCAGTCGTCTTGTCAATCATCTCAAGCGTCTAGGTTACGTAAAGAGTGAACCGTCTCCTAGTGACCGTCGAGGCGCACTGTTATCTTTGACTGAACTTGGACTACAAAAGACTACAGATGCCTTGAAAGAGAAAGAATTCATATTCTATGAACGCACTTCAAAATGGGATGATTACCAACTTGAAAAGTTTATTGAAATGCTCAGACACTTCAACGGCTACGAATGAAAATAACCATGGTACGGTTCTTCCCGTTTGATCTTAAAAGCAAAATTTTGGTGTCGATTACGAACTCGCCACCAATGGCAGCAACTATAGCCACTGCTGAAGAATACTGGCTTATCTTCTCGTTTCGCCTTTTCAAATGCCTCATCACCCTATGGGTGCCAATTTACTGGATTTTAGGCATGCTGGAGCAGATAAAAACTCTTCTCATATATCAATCTATTGGGATTTTTGTCCATGAAATCACCCCTAAAAATTAGTTCCATTACATGGCAGGTTCCTATTTTAGTATGTACAAAAAAAGTATCAGCATTACGCTAATACTTCTATCGCTTATCGTGCTACTTTTATCAGGTTAGACCTCAGAGGCAATTTGCATTATTTATGCTTCTATTTTTCTAGCAATTATGCTATGCACCGCATGCTGGTGGGATATACCTGCCGAGTTGCAGTCTATAATTTGCTCATCACACCGAAGTATCTCCCAGTCATGATAATACCTAGCCAAATCACCAGATAGATAGAAAAACTCGTCTTTTTCCCAGTCAGGTGCAATTTTGATAAACGGCTTTTCAACAAAGATCAAATGTGCGTTAAGTCCACCAACGCATGTATGACGCTTATATTTTTCAAAATGATTTTTCCGTTGATCCAGCGGCAAAAATTGAAGTGACCCATGAGAATAAATTACGTCATAAGAAGCCTTGAGCTCATATCCGATCATATCACTATGAAGAACATTAACATCATAGCCTGACGACTGACTATACTGCCTGATTTTTTCGACGCCAGGATTTGAAATTTCTAACGCATCTACCTGGAAGCCACATTTGGCAAAATAGATGGCATCCCGCCCTTCCCCGCTGCCAATATCTAATAAACGCTTGTTGGCCTTATCATCTTGCATGATCTCTACAATTCGCTCAGCAAGTAAAGAATGTTGTAGTCCCCAATAATATTCTTCTTTTTTATATTCCCCATCATACGGGCTTGTTTTTTCCATTATGCTACCTCCTGTCAGCAAACGATCAATTGATATCCCGAGCGTCTTCGCTAAGAGCGGCAGCAATGAGGTATCTGGCAAAGCATTACCTTTTTCCCATTTAGAAACCGCTTGCGGGGTAACATTCAAAATGAAGCTGATTTGTTCTTGAGTATATCCTCTTTCCTTTCGCAACAAGGCAATACGTCGCCCAATCTGGTTATCGTTAAGCATAATTTCTCTTCCTTTTCAATAATATCAGCATTAACAATATCATTGTATCTTCGCCTGCCGTTAAAGTCCACCAAACAGTAGTTGCAGACATATCCAGAGAATTCAACTAGGAGTTGAATTCTCACCATCCGGCCTAGTAAGCCGCAAAAGCAAAACCTCAACCCCCTAATTGTGATATGGGTAAAAAGTTTTCAGTTTCTTATGACCCTTTGCGTTGTTTCAATTCACTTCTATACATATCATTGAAAGATTCAGATCGTAAAGGGGACGGTTGTTGACACCCTTTTCATGCTTTTAAAACAATACCTCTATTAATGCCGGTGAGTCTTTCGATTTGCCGAATCGATAAGTTATATTTCTGCTTAAGCATTCTTAAGTACGTATTTCTTGTTTGACAATCAAGTTGCTGTAAATCTATCGCATTTTTTAAGTTACATACCTTCTTGATTATAACTCTTGCTTCTTCGTCTCTAGTGCGCTGCTTGGCTTGATCATCAATATCTAAGCATTCATGCTCACTCATATCATTGGTATATTTGATAAACTTTTGTATTGCCTTTTCTGTTTCGTCGCTCATCATTTCAAGTAGAAAATCTACATCTATTAAATCTGCTTGGTTTATATATTCGTGAAAACTGCTCCATTTATATTCTTCAACGCATTTTACAAGTCCCGCTTTGACTGGATTCTGATGAATATATCTTTGCACTATTTTACTGGTTCACTTTTAAATCGGTCTTGAAACAGATTACCTACTCTCTGATATTTA
>NZ_JAJHJB010000065.1:0-13790 GCF_020819555.1 Pelosinus baikalensis | reverse complement strand
TCTTATAACAATTAGTCACATTGTTTAAACTAAATCATATTATGTAATATAAACTTCTATAAAACCTCCTTCTTATGGCTGTTCTTTTGAGCAGCCATTTTAATTTACTCCCACCGATTAATCTTCAACTCCAGCCCCGCCCAAACATCACTCTCGCCAATCAATTCATAATTTAATTCCCTAATCCCCTCGCGAAACTCCGCAACCTGTCGAGGATCATCGCCCTGGCAATACTGCTCAGCAATCGACTGCAGCGTGTCACCAGGGTTTACTGTATATTGCATTGCAACTAGAACCAACACCAGAATAAACCGTTTCATTTCAAAGTCCTCTCTTCCTCTGTGGCCCTCTACGGCTCTTTGTTTCAACCCGCCCTTGCAATGATACTCCACTAGTACTATTCCCGCCCCTAACAACGTCTAGCGCTCCCAGGACAATCCTCTCGCTAGGAGCATGAGGGGCTAATCTTCGCCCCTTGATCATCCAACTAATCAAACTGTGGAATATTGCCTGCTCTGATTCAGTACGTTGTATTTTCATTTTCCTAACCCAATAACCTGCATGGATCTATATAATCACGGCCAATATTCTTGATAGTTCTTAGATCAGGTGGTGCCACGTTTAATTCCCTCGATTTTGGGGTAATTGGGTTGCTCACTGGTGCATCTTCTTCACGCGATTGGTATGGCTCCCGAATCACAAAATACCGATTCGTCAACAATGTTGCTTCTACACCATCACTAGGATCAGGGATCTTGTCCACCTGACGATCAGCAAAGACTGTACTTTGACACTCGCGGCAACGTCCTTTCGTTCGGCCACCTGGGAAGCCATTATACATATTAGCAAAATACTCAGCACCACAAGAGCATTCAATACGATATCGCTCCTGCTCATTGGTGGAAGTATTTTGAGTTTGCACTGGTCTCGGTTTACTCCATTCAACATCTGCTAAACCTGAAACACGCATGGCAACAACTTCCTGCATATCGATAGCCACGAATTCATCATCTACGAACTTGGCACAAATACTTCGCGAAAATCGACTTGGACGCTTAATTTCAGCTATGAGGCATTCTGTCATATGCTTGGGTAAGGACATTACAGTTTTTAGGCCATTGTTGAGCGCTAAGGTGACGGGTAAAACATCATCTTCGCCATTGAGATCCAGATCTTCTTCCGCTGATCCACTCTCCTGAGTAACCTTATTGCTCTCAGCAAGCAAATCATACTTAGCCTGCAAATCCTCAAGCTGCTTGCGTAACTCCTGTGCTTCTTTCGCAAACCGATTCCAGTCACTCCGAATAAACGCCGTAATATCACACATGCTCGGATTAGCGGGTCCATCACCGTTCGGATGCAGGATATCGTTAATTACCATTTTCAACCGGTCATACTCCGAAACCATAAGGCGCAATACTTCTAGTTCTGCACCTAGATTAGTAAATTCAGGCTTTTCAGTGAGTCCTGGTGCGGCTGACTCAGGTGCAAGGTCACTAGCATAGCTATATTGGCATTTCTCTTTCGCTTCCGGATCAACTGGCACTACATCATACTTGGACAAAACCCTACGTGCTGCACATTCTTTATAATCTGCCTTGGTGCATGTTTTGCAACTATGCTCAATCACAAATCCATACCAGTCTTGGAAATCTTCTACGTCAATCGGCAGCGTGCTTTTTAACTGCAGCATGTCCTTATTGGCTTGGATGGCTTCTGGCGTAGCCATGAACATGATTCTAAGTTTGGAGATAGATACCATTAGATTTTCTTTGGCCTGCTCGTCAAGATAGCCTAGTCGTATGTCTGCTGATTTTTCGAGTCTAGTCCGTGCATGCCTGAGCTCAGAAAGAAATTTCTTATCTACGTTCTTCAAGCCAGAGTATAATTCAATGACTTTCTCAAGCTGCACTCTGAGAGTCATAAGCCTTACTAGGTTTTCTTTTTCATCCCTCGATAAATATTGATTCATTCTCCCCCACTCCAATCAAATTTATTTAAGTTCGTTTTTCTCTACGTGCTCACGAGGCACACATAACATTTGATAACAAGGACATTACTCGCCACTGATAACAATTATCGTTGACCTTCCATTATCGGCATAAGAACAATTACCACCAACACTGACACTAAAGGATTCACCAACCCCGGTCTTAATAACAGCTGCGCCTGAACTATTTTCTAGCAGTGAAATAATCTCGCTATAGTCATTACTTTCAGCTTTTAGAAGACCACGTTTTTTGACCTCTTCAAGCAAATCTTCATCACCGAACTCATCCAGATCAACATCAACACTGACAATGGCCATTTTTACCCCACCTTCCTAAACAGCCGATCCACTATCGGCAAATAATCTAAACCCTGAGGCACCTTCCATTCTGGTGAAAAATCCTTGATATGTATCGATGCAGCCCCACCCGCTTGCCATTCATCCAGCCCATACTCCCAAACTTTCCACGGTACCGCAAAGTACCTTCCACCCTTGAAACTAACAAACACGAAGGATATCCCACCCGTCTTATAATGCCGATCAAGAAACTCCTGTTGATGCTCTTTCAGCTCCGCCCAACGGATCCGATCCGAAGACAAACACTCCTTTGCATCAAAGGCAATGGACTGTCCCTTATAGCTCCCTAGAAAATCCACGATCGACTTGTTCTCCACCTTCGCAGTTACGATCTTCCCGCCCTGGCGAATCGGTATCCACTCCGTCGGCACTTTAGCTATAATTGCTTTTCCTCTAGCCTTATATATTTCATTTACCATGATGATCGACTCTTCAAAAGCCTTACCACGGTTTGCATGCTCATATCTCAAATCTACACCTCCGTCTCGTACAGCACCGAAGTACCTTCTTTCACAGGTACCGCAGTTGGAAATACTAATATCTCCCCTCGCTGGTTCTGAATCACCCGAAATCCTTTATGATATTGCTCTGCCATCTTAACAGCCTTATCGATTTGGCTGCGTACCTCTGGATTAACTGCAGCCCTCTTTTCGTTGCGTTGCTGGCAATGAGAGCAAATATTCTCCACATCATCCGTTAACCGACCACAATGCGCACATGGTCCCACAATCAACCCTCCTAACATTTCCCAGAAAATAACAAATACAATAACAGCGAATCCAATAACTTATCCGCTCCCTCCCATGGTCCATGATGCAGGCTTTTTCTTACAATCACAGGTAACCGCTTCATCCCTCATATTTATGCCGTTATTAAAGGGCACTTGAGCAAGATACCAGCCTTGCCCATTGCATTTTGGACACACGGAATCAATTTTCGAGTTATCCACAACCGTCGTCTCGTGCGCGCTATTATTTATATTTATAGTTTTGTCTACGTCTAGTCTAGTATAAGAATGTGCTACAGGTGTGCCTACACCTGTGCCTAGTGGTATGCCTACTACTGTGCCTACACCTATGCCTACAGGTGTGCCTAGTACTGTGCCTAAATTCTGACACTCAGAAGAATTATCCACAGGCACTTCTGGTTTCTTTTCTTCCAAAAGAGAAATCATACGATAACTCCCAGCCTGATTTGATTTGCCTTTTTTATACTCAATTAATCCATATTGAATTAGCGAATTCCTTGTGGATTCGACCCCTTGTCGGGACAATCCGGTAAGTAGTTGAACAGTTTGATTGGGCGCAGTAAACCATTCTTTCCAGCCGATCATATTGTTTATGCTCATTAACATGTACCATAAAGCAATTACCCCTGTAGAAGGTCGGTTTATCATTGTCCAATCCCTAAACGCATTCAACTCTCGCATATAGTTCATAAGCCACCACCTAAGAGCAAATCTTGGATCTATTACTATAATCTCTGTAACGATTCATACGTTATAATTGCATCTGATTTCCGAGTAAGGGGGCGGCATTGTACACCGCCCTTTATTCCTCTATTAAGCGACCTTATGCTGCTTTATCCATTTCCTTATCTCTTTGCCTTTAATTATGGCGCCATCATAAGGTACCCTCACTATGTAATCCCATTTGAATATCTGGTGCAGTTCTTCCGCTGTCTGCCGATCCGTAAACATAGCCAAGATATTAAGAGCCAGCTCAGCAGGTCCAGAACCACCATAGCCCCATTCAAAGCCATTCGGACTATGCAATTCTATTTGTTGCGATACGTTTGTTAACACGCTGCCATTCTCGCTACGCTTCAGAATAATATCACCGCTAAAATCTAGCTCAGGCTCCTTGAATAATCGTCCTTGGCCCTTCTGCCTCTCCCTGGTACCAATGATCTTGGTCCAACACACCGGGCCAAATCCTTTTTCTTTACTGATGACGTCTCTTAGTACCCGATTGCAACGTCCGCATCGTTCGCTCATGCGATATCGCCATGCTTCTTTTGAGTAATGGATTCCAGGCAATCCTTACATATGGATTTCCCTTTAAATTCACTCACATTATCAGAACTACCGCAAAATAGGCACTCATAAGAGGGTTGATATTTCATAAGGATAATACGATCTTTATCAACATAGATTTCTAAACCATCTTTCTCTCCAATTTCCAACGTTCTTCTGACTTCTATAGGAATAACTACTCTCCCAAGGTTATCTAGCTTTCTTACAATACCAGTTGATTTCATAATTTTTCTCCCCCTCAAATTTAATGGAATCATTTTACTACCTACTGCATATGCTGTTCTATCTTGACTTTTATAGGAGGTAAATAATTGATAGATCTTGTCATTTTAGATAAGGTGCTTAGCACCTTATCTTTTATTACCCCGTTTGTACTTTATTGTGGAGTAATCTTTGTTTTTGCAATAAGCCTATCTGAGCTAGGCCACCAATACTTCCACCGACTCGTCCTCCGGCTTAAAGAAGATCTTTTGCTCAAAGGCTTCCTGAACGGCTTTAACGTGACTAATGACAAGCACTACACCAAACCGACTAGCAACCTGCTTCACCGCGTCAATAACCATCGGTAAAAACTCATCTGATTGACTCCCAAAGCCCTCATCGATCGTGAGCCAGTCCACTTTTGAACCCGCACGACGAGCCAATAATTCTGCTAAAGCAAAGCGAATGGCAAAGTCTATGCGCAGCTGCTCACCACCGCTATAGGTTTCATAGATGCGTTCACCAGCCCAATCACCAACGATAATATCTAAGGTCTCTGCCATACCGCTCCGGCTTTTTAGTTCCTTTTGCGTTTCAAACTTGAGATAGTTCTTACCGCCAGACATTTGACCAAGAATATCATTGGCAATACGCTCGAGTTCAGGTACCGCATTTTCAATAATAAGAGCAGGGATTCCATCTCTACTAAATGCTTTCACGATAGTCTGGTACCGGACTACTTTCTTTGACAAAGGTGCCATTTCTTCCACTAAGGTCTGCCGAGTAATCTCATCAGCTGCCAATGCATCTAGTTTCGCTTGTATGCCTCCGAGAGCAGCAACTAAACGTGTTAGCTCATCCCTAGATACTTGGAGTGTTGTCTGCAGTCCTGTGCATTTATCTTTGGCAGCCTGTTCTAATCCTTTAGCATCACCAATGATGGCTTCATACTCTGTTTCAAGTTTAGTTGCCTGTTCTGTAAGGGTATTAATTTCTGTGTTGGAGCGATTAATAAATTCAGTAGCTGAAGCCGATACTTCTCGCGCTATCGCAAGTTGATCTTTCGATAAAAGATACGGTTGCAGCAGCTTTATTTTTTCTTCCATAGCTGGAAGTTCTTTTAAACCTTCGGCCAATACTCGGTACTGTTCACGCATAGATTCGATCCTAGTTTCAAGATCGGTTTGGCGAGTTTGATATTCACTATTTTGCTTCTTATAGTTGTCTAGGAGCTGAATCTGACCATCTAATTTAGCAAAGGCTTCTGCATCTGGCTTTAAGGTACTTACTAACCCCTGCAGCCTAGACCATTCTGTAGCGTGATAATTAAGACCATCCATCTGCACTTTTAAATCATCTTGTTGTTTTTGCAGATTTTCTGCATCAGGATTCTTAAGTTCTTCAATCTGAGCTAGTAACTCAGTAATTCTTCCCTGAGCTTCTTTGGCATCTTTCAGAAAGGCACACTCTGCCCGATCTATATCAATGCACTGAGCATTTTGTAAGATGTTTGTCTTTCCTTCTAGCAACTTAATTTCCTTAGATAGATTAGCCTTTTTCATATCAAAACGAGTGACAGATAGTACTAGCGCCTTTTGCACATCCACCCATTGGCGAGAAAGATCTTCGTAGGAAACCCTAAGAGTGTCTATCTTCGCAAAATCAGATATCGCTTGCTTATAATCTGCAGCAGCCATTTTCAGCCGAGGTCGATCAGCTAGAATCGATTCCAGTTTAACTATTTCTGCATTCGTATTTTTTAGGCCGGTTACAACACCAGCAAGTTCTTCTTTTAAGCGTACAGCCTCAGTTTGTAAATTGTCCTGTTGATCTCTTTGAGTCTGCAGTACAGTAACTTGTTGCTGTGTCTGTTCATATTCCACGACTTTGGCCAAGATCGTTTCTTCTTGAAGCAAAAGCTTGTTGGCTGTATCCAAACGCCCCTGCTGCCGCTCACGTTCAATCGTCTTGGCGTCAATACTAACTCTCAAACCCTTTGCCTGCTTGTCAATTGCGTCGGCTTGCTGAATGCGAGCGACCAACACATTATGATCTACCTGGGCAATCTGCAAATCAGCTTCTGCTTTTTTAATCTGAGTTTCAATAGTGGCTTTTTGCACTTCATTGGCAAATTTCAGTGTCTCAAGTGTGACTTTATCAACTAACCGTCCGTCAATTTCGGACACTTTGACTTTGGCCTTTTCTAACTCTAAATTAGTTGCTTGCAGCTTTGCCTTCGCTTTTTCCTGGAGCGTTTCGTACTGATCCAGCTGCAGCACCTGAGCTAAAATTGCTTTACGCTGCCCCGCTGGCCTAGAGGTAAATTCATTCGATTTGTTTTGCAAAATCATACTGCTAGATGAAAAGGTTTCTGCATCTAAATTCAGCAAGGCAATAATCTTTTTCTGCGTCTCAGCAATACTAGCACCGGATTCACTAGCCCATAATGCACCAGACTTACGCTGCAGCTCTAAAGTGGTTTTCCCTTTACCTTTTGTACTGCGAGTGCGAATGGTTCTATAAATCTCGCCTTGGTGCTCATAATCGAATATGACTTCTGCTTCAGTAGTGCCAATGCGGACCATATCATCCGCACTGGTGCCAGGCTTCGTGGTACCATAAAGCGCGAACATAGGGGCAATCGTAAAGGCTGTACTTTTACCTGCTCCGTTAGGGCCTGCTATTGCGCTACATGTGATATTAGACAAATCAATATCAGCATAAGGAATGGCGCCAAAGTTTTTAATCTGAATGCGTAGAGGTCTCATTGCTTACCAACTCCTTTGATTTACTAATGGCGTATATCTTCTTACCTTTTTTATGAATACCCCAATTGATCAACTTCTTATAGAGGTCTGATGCAGCCATTTGATAAGAGGCCGCAATGAGAATCTTAGAAACTTTACTTTCAACAAGGAATCTTGCATCCTCTGGTGTTAAGTCTTGCGGATACATCGGTCGTGCTTTATATAGAGATAAACCTCTTCTAACACATTCAATAGGGGTTGGATCTTCTGGCTCTACTCTTTTGAGTACTACCTGGCGCGGAGTCGTTCTCCACGCCATTTCACCAGGGATGATGATCTCTGCATTTGCCATATGCTAAAACACCTCCACCCCATGAAATTTCAAACCCTCTATCCAACGCTCTTTTACTTCTTCCGTACAATGAGCCATAGCATCAGTCCATGTAGCATCGCGCCCGTGTTCCATCTTAAACTTCATTTGATAATACAAGCTTTGCTGATTATGAGGTAATCGAGGATCATGCTTCACTGCGCACTCTTGGCATACATCTGGTTTCGGTGGTAAAAGCATCATGGATGACATCGGAATTTCCTGAATTTCAATGATCTTCCCCGTTCGCTTGCTCTTAAATGTATGCATCTACTACCACCTCCAAGCAGCTGGTATCAAATCCGCCAGTTCTACCATCTAGAAGAACTAATTGAGTCCCGCAAGCCTTCCAAGGCTCGCTCCTAGTAATCCATACTTGCCCTTTGTATTTAGTTGCTTCAAAGCAATTAATCATACGAACTTTAGTTCCAATAGGCCACTTAACATTTTTAACTTTTGCTTTTTTAGGCATTTGCTAGTACCTCCTGAGCTGCAAAGTCAAAAACTTCTACTACTTTACCATCAGGAAAAACTACCTCTCGACCTTTACCTAGTGTGCCAAACAAGCCAAAGGATGCCCAATTGCAACCGTTACCCACGTCTTTCTTGTCTTTCGCACCTAGCCCCGTTGTTCTGCCAATGCATTGCTGAGGAGCATCGTCTGGTTTACCACCAGCGTCCATATGTTCCTTAATGGTTGCGACCTTACCGCAAGCTGGGCAAACAAATGCAACTGCATTCTTTGATTCAAAGCGAGTTTTCATCTCAGCTTGCCAGTCTTCCAACGTTTGCTTTATCATGCTGATACCTCCGAAATTGGATATAAACTCCATGCAAAAGCTATTTCCGGCCCCATGATACTTACAACAAGATAGTAAATTACCTTTCCCTTCCACTCGTTGCGATATATTCCGTACAGCTCTGGATTAGGAATCATGACCGCCGTATCTCCTAATGCGTAGTTGTCCCGAACATCTAGTCCTACGTGCTTCTTGAATAAATTGTCCAGCCGCTTAGATTTTTTAAATTCTTCAAATTGCTCTGAAGATAATTGAATAATTTTCTCTATCTCGTTGATCATGACGCACCTCCATGCTGTGTTTTAAAAATATCATCTGGATTGTTGTGTTCCTGACAAACATCCAAATCAGGACCTATCTTGGTTTTGCATTTATTGCACATTGGTCTATCGCAAGTCTTTCCTTCGCCCACAGGATAGTCACATAAGCTAGTGATGGGCTTTCCGCAGTAATGGCAAGGCGTAACTGGTTTACGTCCCCTGCTGCAAATCATAATCACACTACCATCAGAACCTACAAGACATTCACAAGGCATCAGCTGGCACCTCCATCAATTCAGCCGTCATAGCTGCCAATTCATCAATCTCCAATGAATCAATTTCTTGATTACTAGCCCACTTTCTTAGCGCATCTATAGGTCCAAGAACTTCTGTAATCTCAGCATCACGCAATCGATCTTCGGAACGTTTTACATCACCTTTGATTTCACTGACGTAGTAGACGCCTGCATCATATAAAGATTTTTCTAATGTTCTTCGATTGAGCTGCCGATTAAGCTCCTCACTGCATGTATAGTGAATTCGAACAATCGCATCCTTAGGACGTGGTCCATGATCTTCTTCATCATCCTCGCCCCAATCCCAACATAAAAAACCTTCAATGACCATTTTTACTCCGAACTCATCTAATTTATAGGTCACAAAGCGTCTTGCTGGAGTATCAATAAATCTAGAATCAAACTTCTGCCCATCCCATTCATGAATCCAAAATCCTGCATCTACTTTCTCATCATTAAAGCTAAGTCGTTCAGGAGATCCACTATAAAATACATTCCCATTCTGCTGAGGACGATGGATATGACCTAGCGTAACCAGATCATATCCTGCAACTGCCTCAGTGGTAAGGATTGCTTCCTGCTGCATCAACACATCCTCAAAACCTGTATCAGCCAGATCATATGTAAAATGACCAACAAGGATAGATGGACTATAGTTACTTTCCCTTCGAAATTCTTGGCAAGTCTCCGTTATATGGTCCGTCATCATCTGATGCACTACATGCGCCGGTAATCCACGATACTCTTCCTTATTAACAAAATTTGATCTATCCATCCCTGGGACGCATACTAGCGAAAAACCATATTCACCATCATGGTCGCACCAAATTGGCTCTGTAGCGATTGTTACCTTAGGCAGCTGATAATCTTTCAATAACTCATACGCACTAATAGGATCATGACTTGGAGTACCTGAAATTATAAATATCTCAATACCTGCTGCAGTTAGTTTTCGTAGCCATGCAGTGCAAGCTCGAATCTCCTTACTTGCCTTTTCTAGAGCAATATCAGCTTTTCGAAACATATCACCAGCAACAATTGCGATGTCACAACCTTCTGCTATCATCCGATCCGCTGTCCAGTCCATAGTTCGACATATATCATCGAATCGAGCGGTAGCAGTGGGACCAGAATAACCTAGCCCCCAATGTATATCTGCTATATGAGCTATTTTCATGCCATATCACCTGGTAGTGCAGCTGACATAAGTAAGTCTTGTAATTCTTCCTCATTGGTTTTTGCTATAAAATCAATCACAGAACTAGCTTCAGCCGTAGTCAGATCATTAAGTGGCTTATTTTTTACATATTGAACAATGGATTTAATGCCACTCTCATCAACATTCTTTCGCTTGGCATCACCAACGATTTTGCCATACTGCTTGTCCGACAATTTATTGCCTGTAGGTGGATTAAAGGAAGAACGTTCATCACTAGCCTTAGGAGTGGCACGCTGCTTTTCAAGCCTTTCTTTAGGCGCATCACTGCCTTCACCTTCCAGCCAAGCTTCTAATTCATCTTCCGACTGACTGAAAATACTCGAACTTCTAGTTGCTGATAAAACAGCATCCACTAAAGATCTTTTCTTTGCCATTTTCAAAATGGTATTCCATTGATCGATCAGGTCTGTGTTTTCAATCCGGTATTTGGCATATTCAGCACCAGTCTTTTTGTTCTTGAAGATTTTATTTACTAGCGCTTCTTTGTCTAAGCTTTTAGGTACGTCACTCTCATACACCCAACGATATCGATACTTACTTTCATAGCTGCTTGCTTCGCCAACACCTTCGGCAATGATAGTGCCGGTCTTACGATGCACGATTTGCATAGTAATCTCCGATAAGTAATATCCAGTCTTAAAATCCCGAGTGTCATTTTTGGCTTTTACAATAGGAGCAAATCCATATAATTCACATAGCTTTTCTGCACCTGGCTTATAAAGGGTAGGCTTGTCCGTACCTGGGATAATTCCATAATCTAAATCCTTAACCATAACCTGCTTGAAGAATTTCTGAACCAGATCAAGCTTAGTTGTCATTTCAGCTAATCGAATTGCCATATCACTCGCCCCACTAGAATCCATATCAAGCAACGCTCCGCTTTGTTGCTGTGGTGCTAATATTGTTACGTTATTTTCCATTACGCCACACCCCCTGTTACTACACGACGAGTAAGATTGCCTTACCAATCCTCTCCCTCTATTACCTGAACCCCTCCCGCAGGTTCCCATCCTGGTTTTCCATTCAGGTGCATGCATTTATAACATGCGTCATGATTTGACCGATCCTGGAATTTGCAAGTAGTGCATGAGGCACCAAGATTAACAACTTTCTTCATTTTGATTTCCTCGCTTTCGTATTTGTTAATGTGGACCAAGTAGCAAGACATTTAGGACATTGATATACAGCTATGCGAATATAGTCCTCAATTTTAACCCCTGGTACTTTGCAAGCTATGCAATTAGTTAGCGGCTGAATGTTGCTCATGTTGCAGCACCTTCTTCCTGCTAACCTCAACCCCTATGAGATATGCCAAACGGCACCAATATTTAGCAGTAATTTTACTCATTACATTTCCCTCCGATTGACCACAATGTACCGAACATGGTACAATAATGGTGTAAAAATTTTAGTTAACTCCTCTCAAAGTCGTCTGTGCGCTAACACAGGCGATTTTTCTTTTAGTAAAGGCATATAGGCAATTGCGAAGATAGCACCACAAAGGGATATCAGCCGCTCTATGCACCTATTAAATAAGGGCGTTTCATCAGTGGTAATTTTATCGTCACGCCCCACTCTGGCAAGATCCATTTGCATCTTATTTACCTCTTCCATCTCTACTTGTAAATCCAGAATATTAGCAGATAATGCACGATGTTCAATACTAGGAAGTATTAATTCACCTACTTTATTGGTCATCTTTAAATACATATATCCAAGCCATTTGGCATTGTAGATCTCCATCATTTTTAAGATGACATCCTCAGGTATAGGAGCTTTACCGCATTCATAGGTTGAAATAGAACGAGGACTGACGTTTAACACTGGACTTGCAGATTCTTGCGTATATCCTGCAAAATCCCTAGCAGTAGCGCATAGTTTTCCGAACTTTGTCTGCATGGTTTTCATCCCCTCTCCATGAGATAATGAACTAAGAGGACACTCCTTACGTTCTCACCCCCACTCAGCCTGTCTATCTGGACAGGCTCTTTTTTTAGATTAGAGCAATAGCCACAAGTGCCATACCACCAGCCACTAAAACCCAGAGCTTGTCACCATCCTCATTTTGGGTTACAGTCTTTGATTCCGTTATGCCAAAACGAATATTTTTGATAACGATCATACGCCCCACTCCCTTCTTTTAGTAGAAACTAATTAATTTTAAGCTTAACCTGCCTCCAAATTTTCATCTTTAACAGGTGGATTACTCTTTAGAGTAATTTTTAAAGCATTTATTTTTCTTTCCTTGTCATCCGCAGCAGGTTCATGCATACGGACATATGTAAAGAAACCACGACCTACCTTACATTTTTCTGTAGAAATTATGAATGACATACTGTCGCCTCCCTCTCTGAAACTCTGTGAAATTTAGATACTCCATTCCGATAAATGCAGGGTTGCTCAAAGACCAGTTCCCGTTTTCCATTAGGAAATTCATTTACATATACGATTAATTGGGATTGTCCTGATTGATGCTGAACGTTTTCATTTGCGTTTTTAATGATCGTTTCTAATAGATTAAGATCGATATGAAATTTTTTAGATTCTATTTTTCTCACCTCCTTAAATTACTTTGATTTACAAATTAATACAGGAATTTTATTCCTTTTACAGAATAAATCCATTATCAAATAAATTTCAAAGGATGATTAATATGGAAAAAACTTTTCATTTAGCAAATGTACTGAACAACACCCCTGAGAACTTGTCACCACAAGAAACAAAATCATTGATCCGCGATTACCATCATGCTGATTGGATGTGTGAGCGAATTATTGGTACGATTAATGATTTTGAAGCAGAACTACCTGATGACATGCAAGCAGGTGGACGCTTAGTGTCTTTTGGACAAACAGTACAATTTAGCATTAATGATGTTAGCTATTGGAACCCAGACATGATTGTTTTTTATGGGACTCTTCCGACAGGAGAACCCGTGAGGCTCGTCCAGCATTCATCGCAGTTAAGTCTATTGCTTGTTGCCTTGAAGAGAAGTAACCCAAAAGAGCCGCGACGCAAGATAGGTTTTCATTCAGAAGATCAATCTGAGCAGACAGATGATTGATAGTAGTTCCAAGTTTCTCATCTATAAGCCCTGCACTAGACTTAAATAATGTGACTGTTGGTACTGTGATTTTGTCATATTCATCGCTTTTTAACTCCTGGATCACTGGTAAAATAGCCGCCAGTTGTTCCATAGAGTCTTGAAACGCTTTGGTTTGTGGCCGTTCTTCAAGTTGCAGCTTGATCAGTTCGGCCACTACTTTTTCTAGATTAGTTACTCGTTGCTCTAATGTCATTTTAAACACCTCCTTAACTGGTTTTTAATCTATAAATTCGTGTATGCTTGCTAGTGGCTACTAATAGTTAGAAGTCTTCCTTTTCATTGGTCCCATGTCCAAACCAGTAATGTTTTTTAATTTAAGCAGCGTGTCCCATTCCAGCTTCCAATTTGTTTTCACACATTCTGGAGACTGAGGACACAAACTGCAAGGATCAGGAAAGTCAGGATCTTC
>NZ_JAJHJB010000064.1:0-13993 GCF_020819555.1 Pelosinus baikalensis | reverse complement strand
CAACGTGGGTATCAAGGCCGATTCCAGAGGATAGACCTTCTGACCAAGAGCTGTTCGGAAAATTTTATGATCCAGAGATGGAAAATTAAATTTACATGTAGTGATATAACAAGAATGGTAAAAACATCTTTATTATTATGTAGGTGCTTATGTACTTATATAAAATAGCTAAACAGAAAGAAGGGGGATTTATATGATTGAGTTATTGGATAAAGGGGTTTATCTTTTACAAGGGCAGGTGATTTTGGAAGATGCCGATAAGCTAAGTTTAGAAGAGGTTAACAATCGTTTAAAGCATGAGGGACTAGAGCCGCTGCCAGCAGGTCGTATTGAAAGGGAACAGGCTCGTGCTGGTACCATCGCCTATACAATTCTTACGGATCATAATACAATAGATGACAAACAAAATCTAAAAATCAAATTTGATGCCATGGCTTCCCATGATATCACCTATGTGGGTATTACCCAGACAGCTTCTGCGAGTGGTATGAAGGAATTCCCTGTGCCTTATATTCTGACCAATTGCCACAATAGTCTATGTGCTGTTGGTGGAACAATCAATGAAGATGATCACGTTTTTGGTTTGTCAGCAGCTAGAAAATACGGGGGAATTTTCGTTCCAGCTCATCAAGCGGTGATTCACCAATATGTGAGAGAAATGATGGCCGGCTGCGGTAAAATGATCCTCGGCTCTGACAGTCACACTCGCTATGGTGCATTAGGAACAATAGCAATTGGTGAAGGCGGTGGAGAGCTTGCCAAGCAATTGGTGGAACGTACTTATGATATTGCCTACCCTGATGTAGTGGCGGTATATCTTGAAGGTTCTCCAGTGCCAGGCGTGGGACCACAAGATGTTGCCATTGCGATTATTAAGGCTGTCTTTAAAAATGGTTTTGTAAAAAATAAAGTCATGGAATTTGTAGGACCTGGTGTTAGCAATCTTACAGTAGATTATCGTAATGGAATTGATGTTATGACCACTGAAACGACCTGTTTAACATCAATTTGGCGCACAGATGAACAGGTGGAAGAATATTTTAAAATTCATGGTCGGTCTGAAGCATATCGCAGATTAGATACTAAAGCAGTGACTTACTACGATGGCTTGATTAAGGTAGATCTAAGCCGCATTCTGCCGATGATTGCACTGCCTTTCCATCCGAGCAACGCATGGACAATAGCTGAATTTAATGAAAATTCTCTTGCGATTTTACAACAAGTAGAAGAAGAAGGTCGCAAGCAAATTAGTAACCCGAATATAAAATTCAAATTGACAGATAAGTTAGTGAATGGTCGACTTAAAGTAGATCAGGCTGTAGTTGCTGGTTGTGCTGGCGGAACGTATGAAAATATTGTGGCTGTAGCTCAAATTCTTGGAGAAAAAGCCCTTGGAGATTTCTCTTTGAGTGTGTATCCATCGAG
This sequence comes from Pelosinus baikalensis, assembly GCF_020819555.1. NCBI lineage: Bacteria > Bacillati > Bacillota > Negativicutes > Selenomonadales > Sporomusaceae > Pelosinus > Pelosinus baikalensis. The sequence goes on along the minus strand of NZ_JAJHJB010000064.1, from coordinate 12,568 downwards.
TCAACCTGTATTCTTTGAACTCATGAATAATCGTTCTATTGAAAAATTAACAATTGCAGGGGCTAGCATTCGATCTGCCTTCTGCGGACCTTGTTTTGGTGCTGGTGATGTTCCGGCCAATAATGCTCTTAGCATTCGTCACGCCACACGCAATTTCGTAAATCGTGAGGGGTCTAAGCCAGATAATGGTCAATTGTCCTCTGTGGCACTAATGGATGCTCGTTCCATTGCCGCTACGGCCTTGCATGATGGTGTATTAACTGCAGCTACTGATGTTGAAAAATTATTATCACCAACACCAGCATATAAATTCAACCAAGAAATATACAAAAACCGAGTATATCAAGGATTTGGTACTCCCCATCCTGAAGAAGAGTTAGTTTTTGGACCTGGCATTATCCCATGGCCTAAAATGCGTGAATTGACAGAAAACTTGTTGCTTAAAGTAGCCACAGTCATTCATGATCCAGTTACGACGACTGATGAATTGATACCTTCTGGTGAAACTTCATCGTATCGTTCCAATCCAATGCGACTTGCGGAGTTTACCTTATCTCGTAAAGACCCTTCTTATGTAGGCAGAGCGAAGGAAATTCAGGAAATTGAGTTAAAACGCCAAGCATTTCTAGCTGTGGGTAAAAATGTAAAAGGGATGGATGAACTATTCTTACCTTTATTAGAAAAAGGGCAGAGAACTCCAGAAGACATACAACAGTTAATCAGCAAAACAGGGCTTGGAAGCGTTGTCTTTGCAATCAAGCCTGGTGATGGTTCGGCTCGGGAGCAAGCAGCTTCTTGCCAGAAGGTTTTGGGTGGGGACGCGAATGTTGCTATTGAATATGCGACTAAAAGATACCGTAGTAATTTGATTAATTGGGGACTCGTGCCATTTACCATTAATGAAAGCGACAAGTCGAAGTTTGCTATTGATGATTACCTATACATTCCTGGAATTCGTGAGGCAGTGAAGAATGGTGCTGACAAAGTACAAGCCTATATTATTAACTCTGGTGGTAAGGCACCTATTGAATTGAAACTCGAAGGTCTCTCCCAAGATGAAAGAGATATCATTTTGGCCGGCTGCCTAATTAATTACTACGCTGAATAATGAATTAGAGATTACATATCAACACGTTCATTTTTATCTGACGGAGTTTTACTATCAAAAATATGAAGGAGAATTAACTATGACTAAAAAAATCAAAATGATTGCCCCCTTAGTAGAAATGGATGGGGATGAAATGACTAGGATTATCTGGAAAATGATAAAAGACATTCTGCTGACTCCATATATTGATTTGAAAACAGAATATTATGATCTGGGTCTTGAGTACAGAGATAAAACGAACGATAAGGTAACCGAAGAATCAGCACTAGCTATAAAAAAATATGGAGTTGGCGTTAAGTGCGCAACGATTACTCCAAATGCAGACCGCGTGAAAGAATATAAATTGAAACAGATGTGGAAAAGTCCAAATGGTACAATTCGTTCGATTCTAGATGGAACCGTTTTTAGAACTCCTCTCATTGTTGATAGTATTAAACCTTTTGTCAAACCATGGACTAAACCGATTACGATTGCCAGACATGCTTATGGTGATATCTATAAGAATGTTGAACATCGGTTTACTGGCAAGGGCAAAGCGGAACTTGTCTTCACTAGTGAATCTGGTGAAGTTACCTCAAAAGTGATCCATGAGTTTAAAGGGGCTGGTGTACTTATGGGGATTCACAATCTTGATGCCTCAATAGAAAACTTTGCAAGAGCTTGCTTCAATTATGCTTTAGATCAAAAACAAGATCTGTGGTTTTCAGCCAAAGATACAATTTCCAAAACATATGATCATACCTTCAAAGATATTTTTCAAGAAATTTTTGATAAAGACTTCAAAGAAAAATTTGCAGCAGCAAAAATTGAGTATTTTTATACACTGATTGATGATGTTGTTGCGAGAATTATGCGTTCTGAAGGTGGAATTATTTGGGCATGCAAAAATTATGATGGTGATGTAATGTCAGATATGGTTGCAAGTGCATTTGGCAGCTTAGCAATGATGACTTCTGTTCTTGTATCTCCAGATGGTGATTACGAATATGAAGCGGCTCACGGTACAGTACAAAGACATTACTACAAACATCTCAAAGGGGAAGAAACATCTACCAACTCAATGGCTACACTCTTTGCATGGACAGGAGCCTTGAAAAAACGCGGAGAACTTGATGGAATCAATGAGTTAGTTGATTTTGCTGCTAAACTGGAAAAAGCTGCAATTCAAACAATCGAAGAAGGCGTAATCACAAAAGATTTAGCAGAGCTTTCTGAAGTCAAGGAGAAAAAAGTTGTTAATACCGAAAATTTTTTGAAAGAAGTAAATATACGTCTTGCAGCAATATTATAGGGGATAAAATGTAGCTTAATGGTTAACAAATATAAAAAATGATGGTGTGGGGGGAGACTATGAGTTTACGTGATGAGGCATTGCATTACCATCGAAAACATACAGGTAAATTAGGTATGGTTGCCAAGGTGGAATTAAAAGATGGTTATGATCTTAGTTTGGCATATACACCAGGGGTAGCAGAACCATGTATGGAAATTCACAGAGATAAGGATTTATCATTTAAATATACATGCAGGGGTAATATGGTCGCAGTCATTACTGATGGAACTAGGGTGCTGGGGTTGGGGGATATTGGTCCAGAGGCGGCTATACCAGTAATGGAAGGGAAAGCTGTGCTATATAAAACCTTTGGTGATGTAGATGCAATACCCATTTCCCTTGATACTAAAGATGCAGGTGAATTTATTAAAGCAGTTCGGATGTTGCAGCCTAATTTTGCAGGAATCAATCTAGAAGATATTTCTTCGCCTAAGTGCTATGATATTGAAGATGCCCTCAAGGCACAAATGGATATACCTGTGTTTCATGATGATCAACATGGTACAGCCATTATTGCTGTAGCTGCTACAATTGGCGGACTTCGGCTTGTAAAAAAACGAATAGCTGAAGTGAAGATTGTGGTGAATGGTGCTGGTGCTGCTGGTACAGCCATTGTACAACTTTTACTTTATGCTGGTGCGAAGCATGTTACTATGATGAATTCCAAAGGTGCGATGTATGAAGGTATGGAAATGTCCCGCATTAACCGTGTTCAGGCTGCGCTTCTATCTAGAACTAATTTGGAAAAGAAGCAGGGCGGCTTAGCTGAGATAGCCGAAAGGGCAGATGTGTTGATTGGCGTATCCCAGCCAGGTGCATTTACAACAGAGATTGTTAAGAGTATGAATGCAGATTCTATCGTTTTTTCCCTGTGTAATCCTGATCCCGAAATCAATTATAACGACGCCAAGGCTATTGGGGTAAGAGTAGCTGGTACAGGACGTTCAGATTCTCCTAATCAAGTTAATAATGTGAGCGTTTTTCCCGGACTCTTTCGTGGAGCTATTGATGTTGCGGCTCGTCAAATTAATGAAGAAATGAAGTTGGCAGCTGTTTATGCAATTTCGGGAATCATTACAAATGAAGAATTAAGAGAAGATTATGTTGTGCCCAATGTTTTTGATAAAAGGGTTGCTCCAGCTGTAGCAGCCGCTGTAGCCCGAGCAGCGATAAAAACAGGAGTTGCCAGAACAATTATTGATCCTGAAGAAGTAAAGATCAACTCGATTTCCAGAATTAATATAGCTTAAAGTTGTGCCTCCTTTGTTAATGATTAGCAAAGGAGGCCTTTTGTTTGTTAATTGAGAACAAACTGATTTATAAAAAGTCAAATAAAATACACCCCTTGTTCAGAAATGGTAAAAGGAAGGTTACGAAAATCAACTACCATAATGAAAGAGATGCACCTTTGAGGTTAATCATTTTTAAATTGTTCATCTGGAATGTATTGATATTACTGCAGCAGCAGATGGTAAAAGGCTTATGTAAAGATTAGATACGAAAAAAGAAATATCCTATCAGCATGTTTCGCGGACAATGAGTTTGGGCTGTAGAATAATACGTTGTGGTTCCATGCTAAGACCTTCTATACGTTCATGCAAGAGGGTGGCAGCCCGCGCACCCATGAGCCGGGCAAAAGACGAAATGGTTGTTAGTTTAGGCGATAGCATGACCGCTTCTGGAATATCATCGAAGCCAACTATTCCTATATCACGCCCGGGGACAAGCCCCATTTCTTTTAGCTTCATCATAACCCCTAACGCAATTATATCATTATAACAGAAAACAGCGGTGGGAGGATCCGGAATACGCAGAATTTGTTGAATCAGCTCTACACCAGATTCTCTTGTTACAGGACCCTCTATTACTAATGAGGCATCAATGTTGATGCCTGCTTTGTGATGAGCATTGTCATACCCTTGTTTTCGTTCCTGCCAAGAGGTAATTTGGGAGGGACCACCTAAAAAAGCAATCCGGCGATGTCCTTTTTGTATCAGATGATCTACAGCCAATTGTCCGCCCATCACATTATCCATACCTACATAATCGCAGTTGGCTCCTGGGACTTTTCTGCCTAATAAAACTACCGGGATACCCCACGATAGTATTTGCTCGATGACTTCACTTTTACTTCCAGGAACAGCGAATAAAATAATTCCACCAACTCTGTGTTCTAGCATGGTTGAAAGAAGGCGGCTTTGTGTATCATAAGAATTGAAAGTAGTGCCTAAAATGACAGTCTGACCACATTTAGTCAATTCTTGGTGAATGCCTATTAGTAATTCCGAATAGAATGGATTAGCCAAATCCATAATAATTAGACCAACTGTTGAGGAGGATTTTGAACGAAGATTAGCGGCAACACGGTCATAAATATAACCCAAATCCTGGATGGACTTCAAAACTTTTTCTCGTGTTGCCTCAGAAATGTTTTTACTGCCGCGTACAACTAAAGAGGCAGTCGCTCGGGATACACCGGCATGTTTTGCGACTTGTAGTAAGGTAACATGTTTATGTTGAGTCATATCTGATAACCACCTGTACTAATATTTTCCTAAGATAGTCAGCTAATTTAATTGCAGTTTAATATGGGGAATTTATCCGAAAATCATTATTGCATAAGCAATTATATTGTATGGTAAGACTTAGTAGATGTCAATGAAGAGTAAATCTACTAACTGTACAGTAGGGGGGACATTATTATAAAGACCGATCAAAGGAAAGAAGAGGTCAACTAGCATAATTGCTAACTGATCTCCTCTTTTAATAATTTGTTAATTTTCTATGCCTACCCGTTTAATTTCACCTACAATAAAGAGATAAGAGAAAGCGCCTAGTAAGGCAATAAAACTCATAAATACAAGAGCACCAGTAAAGGAACCAGTTGCTTGTACAATAAAGCCAATTGCGATTGGTGTAATGATACCAGACATATTAGCGCAGAAGTTAAATACGCCGCCCGCCAGCCCAACCAATTTAGGTGGCGCAACGTCACCAACAACAACCCAACCAATTGCGGCCATTCCTTGTGCAAAGAAAGCAATGGACATGATTGAAATGATAATATTAAAATCATTGGAGTAATTTGCAAGTACGATACAAGTACTCAGTAAGCCGCCTGTAACAATTGGAACTTTTCGTGCTGCTGATAATGAATACCCTTTCTTCAACATAGTATCAGACCAATAGCCGCCGATAAGAACACCAATAAATGCTGCAATGTAGGGGACAGACGCATAAAATCCTGCTTTTAACATTGGCATCTGTTTTTCTGTAACTAAGTATGTTGGGAACCAGGTTAAGAAGAAGTAAAGCGTAGAAGCAGTAGCGAATTGACCAATATAAATACCCCATAATTGACGATAGGAAGTGAGTGTGCGAAGATCAGACCACTGGAATTTTTCTGCTTTGCGGGCAGTTTCTCCGAGTCCACCGCCTTCACGGATTAAGTCTAATTCTGCTTGATTTACAGACTTGCTATCCTTTGGATCACGATAGTAGACATACCATACAAAACTAAATGCGATGCCAATAACGCCAGTAATATAGAAAATACTTGGCCAGCCCCATGTAGCGAGCAGCCAAAAGAGTACAGGCGTTAGAAAAGCCAAACCAACATATTCACCTGCCGTATATACTGCAGTTGCCATAGCGCGTTCTTCTTTCGGAAACCATGAGGCAACAACACGACTATTTGTTGGGAAAGCTGGAGCCTCAGCAAATCCAATGGCCAAACGAAGACCAAATAAAGAGGTAAAGCTTTTGCCAAAGCCCATTAAAAGAGTAAAGAAAGACCATAAACCGCACGACCAAAGATATGCAACTCTAGGTCCGACACGATCCAAAAAGGCTCCTCCAGGTATTTGCATGAACGCATAAGTCCAACCAAATGCAGAAAAGAGAAGACCCATAGTAGCCGCATCAAATCCTAATTCTGCCCTCATTGCTGGTGCAGCTACTGCCATGTTCGTACGATCAAGGTAATTGATCGCAGTTACAACAAATAAAAGTAAGAGAACTACATGGCGAGCACGCGTTGGTTTACTTGCTAATGAATTTGTTTTAAGATTTACGTTTCTTGATTCTAAAGTATTCATAAGCGTTCCTCCTGTGTTTTTTATTTTACACACGTGTATAAGGCTTAATTAGATCGATCTAATAAAAAGTATATTAACTTATTTTGCAATTGTCAATCGTTTTAGACTATTTAGATAATTTTAAAAATAATATTTTTATTACAGGATTATTCTGTAATAAAAAGAGAATATTGTATAAATTGGATTTTATAGATAAATTGGAAATATGATAGCTAAATCAGGTGGTATAAATAAAAAACCAGTCAGCTAATTGACTGGTTTTAAGTAAAACTATAAAGATGCGAAGCTCATAGGGGTTCTGCTTATAATATAATGGGATATATTATTTTAGCGTGCTTAACTTGTGAGAAGTCTGGCTAAGAACATAATTGATAAATGCTGTTACTGCTGGTGGCTGATACGATCGCTTAAGTACGGCTAAAGCAACATGTTTAATTATGGGCTTAGAGAGTCGGACAATAGCAATATTTGGTTGCTTCCGAGAAAGGACCATATCTAATGGAAAAAGGGCGATGCCCATTCCTACACCAACAAGAGCAAGGCTTGTCTCGCAATGGCTGCTTTGGCATACAATGTTAGGAGTAAAACCAGCATCGCGGCAGGCACTTGAGTAGATATTATAGATGCTCTCGTGAGGACTAGGAAAAATAAAATTTTCGTTAACTGCTTCCGCTAAATCAATAGTTCCTTTTTTCGCCAAAGCGTGGTCAGAAGATGTGATAAGGACAAATTCATCATTGGCCAATGGATAAAATTCAATATCATCAGTGGGGATTGCACTTGCAGGCGGAGTAAGAAGTGCAACATTAATTTCAGATGTGCGAAGGAGTTCAGCAAGCCGATGACTGCCACTTGTAACAATATTTAGGTATAACCCTTGATGGCTATTATGAAAAGAAGTAATAAGTGATACAAAATCGATACTTTCGAGAGTTGTAATTGCACCGATATTAATTGTGCCTTTTGTAAGTCCAACATGAGCCTGCATACATTGTTGCGCTGTTTCAATTTTAGATAGTATTTCTTGAGCATGGACTATAAACTCCGCTCCAGCAGTGGTTGGATGGACGGTTCGCGTTGTTCGATCAAATAATTTTACTCCTAGTTCAGTCTCGAGTTTAGTGATTTGCTGAGATAACGAGGATTGAGCTACACAAATTTCCTCTGCCGCATGGGTGAAATGCCGATGTTTTGCAACTTCAATAACATATTGTAATTGGTGTATCTCCATAATTAAACCTCTTTTGATCGTTAGTACCTATCAATCATATCATAATTATCGATTGAAAAGATATTGAATTTGATATAAAATTTAGAAAATTGATAGAATTTAAATGTATTGTATTAAGAGTATGATTTTGAAAGGAAGGGTGCAATATGAAGTGGCCTACCCACGTTACTATTTGTGAAGTAGGACTTAGAGATGGCTTACAAAACGAGAAGATGCTCTTAACTGTGGATCAAAAGATCGATCTATTAAAGCGGGAGCAAAAATTATTGAAGTCGGTTCTTTTGTTCGTCCTAAGGCAGTGCCTCAAATGGCGGACACTGATGAAGTTGTCAGGAGAATGAAACGAGTTGATGGGGTTGAGTATCGAGTATTAGTCATGAATTTGCGCGGCTTAGAACGTGCAAAAGCCGCTGGGATTACCAAAGCCAAGCTTACAGCATCTGCCAGTCGCGCTCATTCTCTTGCCAATATTAACAAAACTCCAGAAGAAGTGGTAAGAGGTTTTTCTGAATGTGCAGAGTTTGCGGCAGCGAATGGCATCGAGCTTTCTGGAGCGATTTCTACTGCCTTTGGCTGTTCCATGGAAGGCAGAGTTTCTTTGGAGCAGGTTTTGTCCGTAATTTCATGTTTCCGTGAAATTGGTGTGAAAGAATTGTCCTTATCTGATACCACAGGTATGGCAAATCCCGATCAGGTTTATGAATATAGTATAAAGGTGAAAAAACAATTCCCAGATGTAAACTGGTTTTTACACTTTCACAATACGAGAGGAATGGGACTTGCTAATGTTATTGCTGGGATGATGGCTGGTATCGATAGGTATGATGCATGTTTTGCAGGATTAGGTGGTTGTCCCTTTGCTCCTGGTGCATCAGGAAATATTGCCACTGAAGATTTAATTCATATGTGCCATGAGATGGGTATTCAGACTGGATACGATTTGGACGCGGTTTTATCGATTGGACGCTCAATACAACAAATGATAGGTCATGACACGGCAAGCTTCATTCTTAAGGCTGGTAAATGTAGTGACATAGTATATTCGCCAAAAGAGAAAAAGAATTGAGTAGGAAAGATATGAAGGATTATCCAACAACGTTCAATATTGAGCAAACGCTCAGTGAAGATTTAGACATAGTTTTTTCCGTATTTATAAAAAATGATAGGAGATGAGTACAATGCTCGAATTATATTTGAATAATCCCAGTGATTTGGTGCTGCGTGAAGCGAAAGCCTTGCCGCCGATTGCCGAGGATGAAGTGAAGCTTAAAATAGTTTATGGAGGGATTTGTGGGTCAGATCTTAAGGTGTATAAAGGTTTGATTAGTTATGCTGCCTATCCTCTTCGTCCTGGTCATGAGGTCTTAGGGAAGATTATTGAAGCTGGAAAAAATGTGCCTCATAAAGTGGGAGCTCGAGTTGTAGTTTTCCCAAATACATTTTGCGGAACCTGTGAATATTGTGCCCAAGGAAAAACCAATATCTGCACATTGAAACAACCGATTGGTGTATCTTCTGATGGTGTATTTGCCCAAGAGGTTATTATTGAATCTAAATATATAGTTCCTGTACCTGACGGAATCGATGATGAAAGAGCTGTATTAATTGAACCCTTTGCTGTTACTGTTCATGCTCTCAAAAAGGCGAATATTCAAAAAGGAAATTCAGTGGCCATTGTTGGATGCGGAACGGAAGGCCTATTCTCAGTAGCCTTAGCAAATAAGTTTGGGGCCAATATTACTGTAATTGATATTAATCCTACAAAATTGGCTATCGCCCGACGTTTGGGTGAAAATGTACGGACAGTGCATCCCAAGGATATTAAAGATGAATTATTTGATGTGGTTATCGAAGCCGCTGGAGTGCCAGAATCCATTGAACAATCTATGAATATTGTAAAACCTGGCGGCACTATTGTTGCAATTGGTATAACCTGTGATCCGGTTAATTATCCGGCACTGAAAATTGTGCGCAGTGAAGTAACCATTTATGGCAGCATAATTTACACACTTAAAGATTTTGCTGAAGCCATCGAATACCTTAAAGATTCTACCTTTGATCTATCGCCTGTCTTATCGAAAATTGTTCCCTACACTGAATTTCATCAAGCTTTTGAAGATGCACTTAGTGGTAATTTTGCTAAAATAGCACTTAAATTTTGAGGAGGATGGACATGAAAGAACTAATATCGAAACAACTAGTGACGTATTTAGAAAACAGAGGAGTAGAGCATATCTTCGGTCTTTGTGGTCATACTGTGATTGCCTTTTTAGCAGAACTAGAAAAAAGTACAAAAATAAAATTTATTAATGTACGTCATGAACAAATAGCCTCTCATGCAGCTGATGGTTATGCCCGAGTAAAAAAGCAAGCCTCGGTTGTTCTCAGCCATCTAGGACCAGGTCTAACGAATGCAGCAACCGGAGTAGCCAATGCCGCTCTTGATTCGATACCCATGGTTGTGATTGCCGGCGATGTTCCCAGCCATTATTATGGCAAACATCCTCACCAAGAAGTCAATTTACATGCGGATGCTGCCCAGAATGAGATCTATCGTCCCTTTGTAAAACGAGCTTGGCGGGTAGATATTCCTGAACTGTTTCCGGAAATCATGGAAAAAGCATTTGCGTTAGCCGAATCTGGCAGGCCAGGGCCTGTACTAGTATCCGTACCCATGGATATGTTCTCGAAAGAGATTGATACTGCACTGTTTGAAAAGACATATTACAATACAAAAACGATTTCCAAGCCATCCATTGATGATGAAACAGCAGCCCAGATCATTGAAACCTTAGTGAAGGCTAAAAACCCTGTGATCTATGCTGGTGGCGGGATAATCTTAGCCAATGCATCAAAAGAATTGAGTGAATTTGCTGAATTCTTAAGTATTCCTGTGGCTCATTCTCTGATGGGAAAAGGTGTCCTATCGGATGAACATCCACTAATCCTTGGAATGACAGGATTCTGGGGAACGAAGTTTATCAATGATCAATGTAAAAATGCAGATTATATCTTAGGTTTAGGCACTAGCTTTAAGGAAGCTGACTGCAGCTCTTGGTATCCTGAATACACCTTTAGTTTCCCCCCGACCAAGTTGATTCAAATTGATATTGATCCTAGTGAAATCGGTCGGAATTACCCTGTGGAAATTGGTGCTGCTGCTGATTTGAAGCAGGCATTGAAGGTTCTGAATCGGGTTGCCAAAAAGCTGTATCCAAGTGGTAAGAAAAATGATGTGCTGCGAAAAGAAATCATTGGGAATCGTCAAAGTTCTCAAGCTGGGAATGTAGAGTTGCAGCAAAGCAGCGCCTTCCCAATGAGTCCACAACGTATTTTAGCGGATGTTCGCGAGGTTCTGCCGCGAGATGCTTATATTACAACCGATGTTGGCTGGAATAAGAATGGTGTTGGTCAACAATTTCCCATTTATGAACCTGGTACGATTTTAACTCCTGGAGGATTGGCTACGATGGGCTTTGGGGCGCCAGCGGCTTTAGGAGCAAAAGTGGCAGATCCTAAGCGAGTTGTAGTTTCCTTAGTGGGTGATGGTGGTTTTGGTCAAAATCCGGCAGTATTGGCTACCGCTGCCATCGATAACATCGCTGTGATCTTCGTAATCATGAATAATGGCGCTTTCGGTACCATTGCCGGCTTAGAGAAAGCACATTATGACACCACCTTTGGAACCATCTTTGAAAAAGATGGCAAACCATACTCACCAGATTATGCTGCGATCGCTCGTGCCTATGGAGTAGAGGGAATCAAAATTACAGCAGCCGATGAATTCAAACCAGCTCTCAAACGGGCCATTGAATTAAACAAACCTGTTGTAATTGACGCAGCGATGATCAATAATCCGGTTCCAACTGCTGGACATTGGAACATCATGGATATCTATTCTCCAGGTAAAAAAGTGCATCATGTAAGTACGAATTAAAGTGCGAATTCATTTTAGAAAGTATTGATCGTAATTGCTAGAGAAAAAAGGAGAAATCGAAAATGCCCAGACAATTTTCGTTAGCCTATCTAACGGTACTTGGCTGCCCACCTCCTGAAATGACGTATATCGCAGGGCGATCCGGCTATGATTTTGTGAGTCTCAGACCTATTTATATGGGACTTCCTGGTGAACCCAACTATGCATTGGCTGAAAATAAGGAACTATATCGCCAAACGAAAAAAGCACTTTCAGATACAGGCGTGAAGCTCCTTGACATTGAATTGGCCCGCATTCACGATGATGTCGATGTAAAGCAATACCTGCCTGCTATGGAAGTAGCGGCTGAATTGGGTGGCAGTGCAGTTTTATCTAGTATCTGGACTTCGGACCGCAATTATTACATAGAACGCTTTGCCGAACTATGCGATTATGCCAAACCCCTTGGTCTTACCGTCAATCTTGAGTACGTTCCGATTGCCAGCGTATCGAACCTTGCTGGAGCAATCGACGTTCTTCGTACTGTAAAGCGTAAGAATGCAGGTCTTATGATTGATACACATCATTTTCATCGTGCCGGAGACAAAGTTGAGGATTTAGATGAGGTACCGCGGGAATGGTTTCACTTTGCACATCTTTGTGATGCACCAGCAGAAATTCCAACAGAGAAAGAAGAGATGACTCGTATCCTTCGTGAGGCACGCTTGTATTGCGGTGAAGGTGGCATTGATATTGCGAGTATCATGAATCGAATGCCCGAGGTTCCATATTCGATTGAATTGCCACACGTTGTACGAGTGAAGGAAATTGGTTATATGGAACATGCATACCGCTGCTTAGAACATGCAAAAACATATTTTGC